>JALYGW010000040.1 GCA_030776915.1 Thermoproteota archaeon | reverse complement strand
GGATAATATGATGCAAGGTTAAAATAGAAACACGTTTTTCTCTAACAGAACTGTCTCAGGCAAAATACCAGATTCTACGTATTATTCATGCCCTGAACTAAATCATACTCTATCAAGCGTACAAGTTCGTTCAGCTTGGCAATGCGCTCGCCTCCCAATACACCTGATTTCAGCATCCTAGAGCTTGTAGCGATCGCTATGTGAGAAATGTGTGAGTCGACCGACTCGCCGGACCTATGTGATGTTATTATCTTTATGTTGTTCCTATTGCATTCTTTAGCAAAGTCTAGTGCCTCATACAGGCTGCCTGCCTGATTGACCTTGAGTATTGCTCCACTGCACGCTCCATACCTGACTGCTTCTCTTATCCTGCCTGCGTTTGTTACTAGCATGTCGTCTCCTGTAACCAGCGTCTTGGGATTTTTTTTATTCAAAACTGCCATACTCTCAAAATCGCCCTCATGCATGGGATCTTCTGCATAAATTAGCTTATAGTCGTGTATGAGCCCGTTTGCAAATTCGATTTGCTCGCCGGTATCCCGTTTGATGCCTTGCCGTGAATAGTCGTACAGCTGCTTTTCTTCGTTCCAGAATGACGAACTAGCAAAGTCGATGCCTAATGCCATGTCCTTGCCCAGTGTGTAACCGCAATTATTTACCGCCTTTTCTATGATTTCAAGTGCCTGGTCATTGTTCACATTTGGAGCCCAAGCTCCCTCGTCGCCTTTGCCGTAGGTAAAGCGCTTGTCTATAGATTCTATCACTTTGCGTGTCTCACGGTGAAGCTGGAAGTTCATCTCAAGCGCATCAACGATGTTATCCGCACCCACTGGGCAGGCAAGGATTTCTTGGAGGTCAGGAGTACCCGGCCCAGCATGTGCACCACCGCCTAAGATGTTGCCAAGCGGAAACGGGAACTTGTACGGCTTGCTTTGTTTTAACAATTTGAAAAGCGGAATGCCTAGAGAATTGGCGGCCGAGTCGACAGCTGCAATGCTGAGTGCATAAGCTACTGACCCGCCGATCTTACTATAGTTGTCAGTCTTGTCAATCGACTTTAACCCATCATATACTGCAAGCAGGTCCTCTGCCTGCAAGCCTACAAACCTATTGGTATTGGCATTTAGCATGGATAGGGCTTCTTCGGGCTTGTTTTCTGGAAAGCTCTGGGCTTCAAACTTGCCTACCGATGCTCCGGAGGGTGCGCATGCCCTTCCGATAAATTTGACGTCAGTTACAACGTCAATTTCAATACTCTTGCTTCCTCTGCTGTTGAAAACTATTCTGCCACGAATTGAGGAGATAGAAGGCATAAGAGTTTTTCAATATTGACATAATTTATTATTATTCGTTTGAGATTATTCTATGTCAGACTGGATCTCGAACATGCGCCTTCTGAGCGCTTCATAATAGGGAATAATCTGGTAAATAGTGTCGACATTTGAAATGAACATCCTTCTGCAACAGTAGCGTTTAAGTCCCAGCGAGTCCATGACCTTTGCTGGATCCTCGCCAGTCCTGATACGGTTTGAATACTCTGCATGCTTGTCTGCAATGAGCCCTCCGCATGTAAAACATCTTACTGGAATGAGCATCTCTTGTACCTCTGTCAGAGATTTGAAGCTTTATAAAAACCATTACCGTTTACACAACTGTTAAAGATTCTCTATAGATGTAGAGAGATATCTGCTGCCGGATTTATCTTCCACGTGGACTTATTTTTGGGTATCTAACTGATAATAATTGTATTCTTCTTTTGGGTTAGCATTTACTTTGGTCTAGAACTTATGTTGGATCCAAAATCAATTCTGCAAGAATTCTTTTATGAAATTTTTGGTTGAACTCTAGATGGCAAACAAACAAACAAAAAGAAAAGATAGAGGATGTTATTCGGCCAGCTACATAGAAGTCGATCCAAAAAGTCTATGCTTGCTTGTTGCTCTTTGCTGCACACTCGTTAATTAGCACCTACGTTCCTGCTAATGGTATTGAATTGATAGTGGTGCCTTTACATGATGGACAGATTTTGCCTAACCTTCGACCTAATAGTGATGCACACCAAAAGCAGTGGCTACATAGAGCAAATTGAATTTGCTTTGAGATCTTGTCAGCATTTGTTATTGGACCATGATCTGCTATTATGGTTGTTGCTGTTGTTGTAGTTGTCATTGTTTTCAATTACACCTCGCCTAGATTTCACAAATTTGTGTTTAGTGATATAGACAGTTGTACGCGTTAAAAGAAAATAAGAAACACATATTTATAGCTTCCTTAAGCTGCTCTCAGGCGTCAAATTAAGATACTGTCTACATAGTCAAACTAAGGTACCCATCATCAAAATGTTAATGTTGCTTATAAAGGATTCAGGAATTTTGGCACTCTTGAGAATGAGTATGAAATTCTGCTATACTTTCTGGTGGATGGTATTTCCATGGTGAAAGCCACTATACTGCGAGCGAAAACCACATAGAAAAATACTGTCGAGACTGCCAAGAAACTGGTGTGTTACCATGGCATATACACAATGAATTAAGATTTCTGCAGTAATGGACCTACTACGTTACCCGTAAGTCAAAAGGCATACTCCAGGATCAAGGAGAATTTCAGGTAGTATAGCGTAATGGATCTTTTAAAATCGTTATCTGGATGACAGAGATATATTATAACATATACCGATATCAGTTAGCCATAGGCAGTGTAAATGAAAATGTTGCTCCTTTCACATCCTTGTTGTTTTCAGCCCATATCCTGCCGCCATGCGCTTCAATAATATTTTTACAAATATAAAGACCCAGACCTGTGCCTGAAAAAGATTTAGATGAAAACTTGGTAAAAAG
>JALYGW010000039.1 GCA_030776915.1 Thermoproteota archaeon | reverse complement strand
TCAGAATGTACAACGGCAAGTCAGTAGAAGTGCTCAACACGGATGCCGAGGGTCGCATGATACTTGCCGACGCTCTAGCATATGGAATCGCCACACACAGTCCAAAGGCTGTAATTGATTTAGCTACACTTACTGGTGCTGCTATAATTGCACTTGGAGCCAATGTAGCTGCGGTGGTAGGCAGCAACAAACAGTTGGTAGACAGGCTGCGCAAGCTATCCGATAAGACTGGAGAAAAGATGTGGGAGCTTCCTCTGTACGATGAATATCACGAGCAGATCAAGAGCACCTATGCAGATATCAAGAACATTGGAGGCAGGCCTGGTGGAGCGATCACTGCTGCAGCATTCCTATCTAACTTCGTCAATGATGTCCCTTGGGTGCACATTGACATTGCTGGCACTGCGTGGATGCAAGAAGGAACGCATGAGAAAAGTTACAACCATAGAGGAGCTAGCGGCTTTGGAGTAAGAACGCTTGTCAAACTGCTGTTGGAAGACGAAAAGCAGACACCAACATGATGGAGAATATATGCCGCTGTTCCCGCTGAGCGCACTTGTGCGAGCCCTCGAAGAGCAGGGCTTTAATTGCAGAATAGGTAGCATGGAGCTGGATGTGCATCCTATGAAAAGACCGTACTTTGAGCGATGGCTTTCAAACAGGGACGGCTTTATCCGGATAATGAGCGGCAGCATAGACTTCGTCGGCATAGAGGAAGTGATGCGCATGGGGCCATTCTATGACGTCTACTGCCTTGTAGAAAATGATTTTATTGTAGATACCGACGACAATGCCCACAAGTTGCTCGACGCCGCGCCGTACTATACGCTATCAGACGGCAAGGTGATAAACCTGGGATGGAGCGGCGGCGTGATCGCAAACATGCTGGCAAAAGACGCGGTATTGTCAAAGGATTTTGCAAGAAACATAATGAAGGAGGAATTGAAAAGGATAATGATAAAAGCAGCAAACTATTGCTGCGTCATAGAAACGCAGGCATGGGAGCCGGCCGGCCTTGCGTCAGCCTTCCCGGCAATAGATCTGATAGGATATAATGTCAGGCAATTAGTCAAGAGGATACACCTGGGAGACTATGCTGAAAAGTAGTGGAAAAAGATGCCAGCACTGCTGCTTCCCGACCGCTCTCGCAGATCAGTAACACAGCAGCGACAGCAGGTTTGACTTCCGGGTTCGGAATGGGACCGGGTCGCACCCTGCCGCTATGACCGGCTTATCTCAATATTTGCCAAAGGGTTAATTTAACGTTGCTTCGATAGAAACTGACATCATAGAGGCTTAAATAATCTCTTCCTCAAAAACATGGGATGCGAATATGACAAATGACTTGCTGTCAGCCCTCACATTCATAGTTGGGCTGGTCATTTCGACAATTATAATCTACGTTACGACAAAGCTGTTTGGGCAAAAGGAAGGGATAGGACGTGCATTTGTCACCGCCCTTATTGGTACACTCATCTATTTTGTAGCATTTACTACATTTTTGGCAACGGACTCATATCTGCATTAGTAGGCGGTATAATTTGGCTGATAGCGCTTAAGGTGCTCTATAACATTGGGTGGTTCAAAGCGTTTGTGATAGCAGTAGTAGTGTGGATATCTGCCACGGTTACAGGATTCTTATTGCCAACAGTTCCTGGACCTGTGTAGTTTTGTCTTAGTAAAGAATACTAAAATCTATTTAGAAAACCATAACATATATGCGACAGAAGAGAGCAATTAAACGTAAGGCTCAAAAGGTAATTGAAGGAAAATAAAGCTGGCAATGTTTGGAAAGGCAAAGTGCAGGCTTTGTGGCGACGAGGTCCGACTTGCATTGAAGCATTTGAGGGACAAGCATATGGAGATCTATCTCAGAGAAGTGGCAAGCAAGACAAAGATGTCAGGCGTTATGAAAAAGTACTTTGTTGATTAGTGAAGTCTTGGAAAGATTCCAACTGAAAAAGGGTCAATATAAACAGAAATAATCTGGCAAATTACGTGGTCTAGCAGTCTAAAAAACTTTGAAAGTTGTAGTGATTAAAGCGGTATGTATATAACGCATTATTACAAAAGTTACATGTAATTGGGCAATTCTGAAGCAGAAAGTACTCATCGGGTTGCAGTACTTGACGAGGAGTTATGCCAGCCAAAAAAATGTGGCTTGGAATGCATTGTCTACTGCCCAGTAAACAAGACTGGTGGTGAGTGCATTATACAGCGCCCAGATGACGGCAAAGCTGTGATAGCCGAGGATCTATGCACAGGATGTGGCATCTGCATCAAGAAGTGCCCTTTTGACGCCATAGTAATTGTCAACCTTGCAAAAGAGCTCTCTGAAGATAAAGTACATCAGTATGGCATTAATTCATTTAGATTCTATCGTCTGCCTACTCCGAAGAAAGGTGCAGTTGTTGGCTTGGTTGGAAGAAACAGCATGGGCAAGTCTACAATTGTCAACATTTTATCGGGAAATATGAAGCCCAACCTTGGGAAGTATGCTCAAGAAATTTCATGGGATGAGATTCTGAAATATTATCAAGGCACTGAAATGAAATCCCACTTTGAAAAAATAGCAAATGGTAAGATGCGCGCTTCGATCAAACCGCAGCTTGTATATCTCATACCAAAGGCATTCAAAGGGACTCCAAAGGAACTGTTGAAGAGATATGACGAGCGCAAAGTGACTGACAAGCTAATACCACAACTTGGCCTGCAAAACATTTTGGATCGGGATATTTCAAGGCTGAGCGGTGGCGAGCTCCAAAGACTTGCAGTGGCTATAGCTGCCGCAAAGGATGCTGAATATTATTTCTTTGACGAGCCATCCTCGTACAACGATGTCTACCAACGGCTTACAGTTGCCAAAGTAATAAGAGAGCTGGCAGAGCAGGGCAAGAACGTGATGGTTGTAGAGCACGATATGACGCTTCTTGACTACCTGTCAGACTATGTCCATATTATTTACGGTGAGCCGGGAGCGTACGGTATCGTTTCTGGCATGCAGAGCACAAAAGTGGGCATCAACAATTTCCTTGAAGGCTTTTTGCCTGCTGAAAACGTGCGCTTTCGAGAAAAGGCGTTCAGATTTGATATCACTTCTTCAAACGAAGATGTCCTTCTGGATATCTCTACTGCCAGCTACGGCAACTTGACCAAATCATTTCCATCATTTAAACTCAATGTGGCGGCTGGCAAGATAAGAAGAGGTGAGATAATCGGAATCATTGGTGCCAACGCACTTGGCAAGACTACTTTTATGCGCATGCTGGCAGGCGTAGACAAGCCTGATTCAGGCAAAATAGATGTCGGTGCCACAATATCCTACAAGCCACAGTACCTGAATCAAGAGCATGATGGTGATGTACGGTCTCTGATGTATATGGCATATCTGAACCCAATTGAAGGATCATCTGTAGAACAACAGATCCTTATTCCAATGGGTGTAAAGAAACTCTATGAAAAGAATGTCAAGAATCTGAGCGGTGGCGAGCTCCAGAAGGTCGCAGTAGCAGCGTCTCTCTTGCGCCAAGCAGATATTTACGCGCTGGACGAGCCGTCTGCATTTCTTGATGCGGAAGACAGGATAGCAGTAGCTAAGTTCCTCCAACGTTTTGTAAGGGCTCAGGGTAAGTCAGCAATTATTATTGACCATGATATACAGCTGATCGATCTGGTAGCTGATAGTTTGGTAATATTTGAAGGGCAGCCGGGCCTTGAAGGCTCTGCCACTGAGCCAATTAAAAAAGAGGAGGGTATGAACCGCTTTCTCAAGGCACTTTCAATTACATATAGGCGTGACGAAACAACTGGCAGGCCGCGCGTCAACAAAGAGGGCGGCAGGCTCGACCGCGAACAGAAGGAATCTGGCAACTATTACTACATGAAAATTCAGTAAATGCCTCACATGCTGAAAAACATGCTATCCAACATTCTATCGTCAGACGAAGTCTCGCAAGTATATTCTGCGTTTGACCAGATAGGTGATATCGTAATCATCAAGATACCCGACGATCTCATGCCAAAAAAGAATCTTATAGCTGATACGATACTCACTCATGTTAAGACTGCGAAGGTAGTTTTTGCTCAGGTCTCGCCAGTAAAAGGCGATTATCGGGTGCGCAACTTGGAGTTTGTAGCAGGCGAGAACAGGACAATTACCGAGTATAAAGAGCATGGCTGTAGGTTCAGAGTGGATGTCGCCAAAACATACTTTTCACCCCGGCTCTCAACAGAGAGGCTCCGGATTGCAAACATGGTGAGTGAAGGCGAAATCATAGTCAATATGTTTGCAGGAGTAGGCACCTATTCAATCCTGATGGCAAGAGTGAACAAGACGTGCAAGGTCTATAGCATTGATTCGAATACTGTTGCTGCAGAATTATGTGAAGCAAATGCTAAGTTAAATAAGGTACAGGACAGGGTTATCTCAATTCATGGCGATGCTGTGAAAGTAATAAAAGATAAGCTTGCAGGTCGTGCTGACAGAGTGCTTATGCCACTTCCTGAGAGAGCTAAAGATTTCATTGATTCTGCAGCACTTGCACTTGATAAAAAAGGCATAGTGCATTATTTCGTTCATATCAGGGCCGATAACAAAAAGACCAGTCAGGAGCTAGGATTGCAGGATACACACAACGCTTTTATAAAATACAACCATGCTGTGCAGCAGGTTAGAGTGGTAAGAGAAGTGGGCCCAAGGATGTATCAAATAGTGGCTGATGTTTCAGTGACAACTAGTTCTGCCTTTCCTCTTCACTTGGCGCAGTAAGCATTGTGTATCCTATCCACCCAAGTACAGCCAGAAGGATTGCTACTGCCCCTAAGGCCGTAAGCTGCAGTATGA
>JALYGW010000038.1 GCA_030776915.1 Thermoproteota archaeon | reverse complement strand
GTTTACATCCGTGCTTACACAAGGGACAAATCCATTTACGCTCATCTCATCTCTGCTGGTAGGCCTTGCAGTGTCGCTTGTAGCTGCAACAGTCCTTTACTATTATTTTAGGAACAGAAAAGGCGGCGAAGTTCTGAAACACTAATGTAAAGGTGGCTACAACAAAAAATTACCATGCCACGACAGCACGGAGACTATGATCCAAAACAGCAAAAATGGTTTTGCAGCTACTGGATGTCGCAAGAAGAATGGTTAGACATACACAACTATGCAGTGCCTGCTCTGCTGCAGGAATAAGAGAAAGATCTAGCGGCAAAAGAGAATGACTATGAGGAAGAATGATACTGCAAAAAACTTACAAACAACCAGATCAATCCCAGACTATTGATAGACGAGCAGTCGGCCGGTGCAGTGGTATTTTATATGGAAGACAATTCCGAGCCGGAATACCTGTTATTGCATTACTCCGCTGGCCACTGGGACTTCCCAAAGGGTAACATTGAGACTGGCGAAAACGAAAAGCAGGCAGCTACTCGTGAAATTCAGGAAGAGACCTGCATTACTGATGTTGAATTTTTAGATGGTTTCCGCATGAAGATTGAATACAAATACAGATATGGCAAGAAGCTAGTGCGAAAGGAGGTTGTGTTGTATCTTGCACGAGCGCGCACACGCAAAGTGATCCTTTCACATGAGCACATTGGCTTTACATGGAGAAAATTCGACGACGCAATGCAGCAACTGACTTATCTAAATGCCAAAAACCTATTGTCCGCTTCAAAAAAATATCTTCAACAACGCTCACTTGCCTATCGATAAAATTCTGTTTCGGATTTCTCCTGCAATCTTGGCAGGCTGCTTGGCCTCAACTATTGACCTGCCAATTATTAAATAATCTGCGCCGTTTTTGATTGCCTGCTCTGCATCGCCGCCCTGCGCTCCGACTCCAGGTGAATACACCGGTAGGCGCCCTGCGACCTCTTTTAAAATATCATCTTGGGTTGCGCCCACCACTATGCCATCGACACCGGCAGTCTCCGCCCTTTCAAAAAACATTTTGTATAGCCCGCGTCCTTGTATTTTGAGCCCAAAGCCTTCCTTTGCCTCTGGGTGGCTCATGTAGACAAGCGCAATGATACCGGCATCTGCCTTGTGCGTCTTTTGTACTAGCGAAGCAAGCGTCTCTTTGCCAATAAAGGGATTTGCTATGGCAGCATCAAAACCCATATTTATTAGGTGGTCGACGGCAACAGCGTTGGTGGTTTCAATGTCGTTGAGCTTGATATCTGCTATCGATTGTAGCCCAAAAGAGTGGGCCAGTTTATTTATGTGCAAAATTTCAGATGCAGAGAGCGGTAGGATGATATGGAAGTTCATCTTGACGGCGCAGACGTAGTGCTGGACTGCACAGATGGTCTTTGCTGCAAGTTCTGGCAGCCTTTGATTGCCTCGTGGTCTAGGATCAAGGGCAAGAACTATTGGGCTTTTTTTTTCTATAGCCGCTGCGGCAATTCTTTGGAAAAATGGCCTACTCATAGGTCTTTACCAGCGGGTGATCCTCTGCCAGTCTTATCACCTTGAGATAAACGTATCCGTGTTCATCCAGCCTTGTCAAGAATGTTGGCTGATCGGCCCTTTGGCTGCTGTAGCGCAAAAATGGCTCCTTTGGTTCTTCTTCTACAGTCACATAGTAAAAGTAGGAAATGGTCTCATTATCATTTGCGCTCATTGCAGTGCCTAGCACGATCTTGCCTCCGTGTTCTTTGAACAAAAAGAGTGGCAAGGGGGGCTCATCGTATATTGTCTTATAGGCTGCCACCTTGACAAGGCTTGGTAGATCCTTAAGCTTTATGACTGTGTAACCTGATCCTTTGTCAATCCTCGCAGATCTTGTAAGCGAGCGGGGGAACTTTTCCACCTTGAGAATAGGCGAGTAAACATATGTAGGATTGCCAACCGAGCTGGCAAGCAACACTTCTTCAATGCCGTTGCTTACTCTGTAGGCCAGGTACTGACCATCCTTTGAGTCTTCTTGTGTATAATAGATCACAGGCCTTCCGTTGATGATATCAGTCTGAACGGCAAGCACCTCGTGCCTGTTAAACTGAAGTGAAAATGCAGGCAAAGGGGTCCGCTCCAGCGCGCATACCAGCCTGCCAAAATCCCTGAGGCTTGCCAGCGCAATGTAGCATGGAGCCTTAAGCTGCAAATCGCGATATTGTTAATACTTACGGTATTAAAGTCATCCGTCGGTGGTAGAGTAATTATCATTGAAGAAGCTGGACCGGCTTGTAGAGCAGGCCAAATCAATTGTTCTTGAAAGTAGCAACCTGGACAGGATGTCGCTATGGCGTGCCTACGTAGCCCTTGAATACGCAATATTGGATCTGAAATTACGTCATGGCCTTGAGGGGAATCCTCCGCCAAAGCATGTCAAGTCAGCAGACCTCGCTGCTGCAAAGTCAATGATCGGTAGACTTGATCTATCATCTGGCGACAAGAAAAAACTGCTCTATGACCTGCGTTCATGCAGGGATATCGTAAAGGCGCTGGTGGCAAATAAGCTACGATGACCTACGGTCTATGACATCATAGACCTCTCTTCCCGTGCCAATTAGGGTCATCTTCAGGCCGGTCTCGCCTTCAATGTTTTCAATGAATTTTTTTGCATCTTCGGGCAACTTTGTGTATTCGCGCAAGCCTGCAGACTGTGGGAAAACGACGTCAAGCTTTGTGACTGCAACTTGCGTTGCACTATTGAGCCTGATCGCTTTCTTGGCAAGCTCCATATCAAAAGGAGCAGCCCTCCTCTGCCTGCCTGTGACGCTCCCGTGCTCGATCCAGCCGCGCTTTCTTGCCTCTTCTTCGCTCAGCTCATTCTCAAGTGGCCCGCCGCCAACACGTGTGACATACGCCTTAAAGACCACTAGTATTTCGTCGACTCTTTTTGGTCCGATGCCAATATGTGAACAGATGCCCGAAGCAGTCACGTCGCTTGATGTGACATAGGGGTAGCCACCATGAAACAGCGACAAATAAGTGCCCTGTGTCCCTTCCACTATCACTCTCTCATTGTTGTGTAGAGCATAGTTAACTGAATTGCTGACATCTTCCATGTAAAGTGACAATTCTGGAATGTCTCTTGCAAGCTTGAGCCTCCGGAGTGCTCTGTCAGCATTAGCCGGGCCAGTTCCAGTGCCTGTAGTGCCCACCTTGCTCTTAAGGTAGTCTTCGCCTATGTCACGGTCAATATGTATTTGCTCAATAATGCCGCACTGACTGTCTACAAATGTCCTGTCGTCTGCATGAAACTTCTCTATTTCATCTACCAAAACCTGCGGGTTGACAAGCACTCCTGCGCCGACCAAAAGCCTAGTTGTCGGGTTGAGCACAGCGCTTGGTAACATGCGCACCTTGTACTCCTTGCCTTCGAATGTAAAAGTGTGACCTGCATTTGGACCAACTCCTCCGCGCACAGCAACTGCGGGGTTGTCCTTTTTCGCCAAGTAGGCTATAATCTTGCCCTTTCCTTCATCTCCATAGAATCCGCCTACTGTAACAAGGCATGGCATAAGGTTCTCTCCTACTAGTGTAGTTATTTAATTCATCCTTAAAATAAGATAAATCCCTCCATTAGGCAATCTAATCATGAACAATGCAGCTGGCAACATCATCCATATACTCGCAGACCTGCCGGATTTTTTGCGAAAACAAATGCTGCAAAAACGTCTCAAAGAGTTCTATGAAATGAGCGATGACGAAAAGAGCGAAATGATAAACATGGCGTTAGCAGCAGTGCCCACCATAGATCCAAATAAATTGTCAATCCTTTTCAAGACCTGGCTTGAATTACTATCAGAATTTGATGCGGAAAAGCGTGGAGTGATGTTCCAGACCTACTGTATGCAGATTTTGGCAAGCCCTTCCTCTATTGCAAAACTTGACTTTAAGTCGCTGACTACTGCTTTTGTGTCGCTTGACCAAGTACAGCGAGAGCGCCTAACAGATTCGCTGCATGAAGTGCTCCTCGGGCTGCCAAAAAGGAGCGAAATACTAAAGATGATTCCGGAGCACTCGCTAAAAACTGTCGGGCTGAAATGATTAGTGATGATGGTGGTCGTGTTGCGCCTCGGGGTTGTCCGGCTTTTTTTCTATTTCGCCAATGCCCTTTTCAAGTCCAAAGAATGCCCTCTCATACTTGCGAAGGGCCTTTCTGTGTTCTGGCAGTGACATATCCAGTCTCATCTCGTTCATGACCATGACAGCATAAGCGGTCCACTCCTTCCAGCATGCCGAGCATGCAGGGTACTTCTCAGCAGCTGGATCCTCGATAATCTCCTCAATGGTCTTACCACACCTCAAGCAAGTCTTACTCATCTGCAAATAGTGATGCTCTGGATATTATAAGTTGTTAGATTGTGAAAAACTCCTAAATCATCGCTATTCCTGCAGAATGGCGTACTATTCCTGCTAAATACAAAAGAAAACGGCAAATACCCTGAGCTGCTTTCTGTCTTGTTGTAGAAGATGATGCATACCAACATTGCAAGTTCACTGCAAGCTTTTATCAAAGCAAAACAAATAGATATAAAATGCAGTCCAGCCCTAGGCTTGCACTTATTGGCAAAATCTGCTGTTCAACATTCATCTCCGGTTCTGCCCACAGGTTATCTGACACTTATTTGGCTTATAACCTATTTTTACAACTCAGACCAAAATTTGGCAACATTATTATACTTTCTAGGTGCAAAATGGCACATGAAGGTCCACTGTCCTGACTGCAAGGCAGCTGCAGAGCTTGCAGACGATTTTTCATTTGTCAAGTGCTCTAACTGTTCATTTGATATGACTTATGGCGAATACGTAAAGTACATAGCATATAAGGACTCGCGCTACCGCGATATACTTACAGACTACAAATAAAGATATAAAGATATAAAACTCTTAAAGGCTCTGGTTGAAGGGGTTTATTTTAGCTACCGATACATCTACTAGGTACGAGATCTATTCTTTATCCACAGGTTGACCACGCTACCAGTTCGGTCTCTAATATGTTGCACCGACCTTTGTATCCATCTACATATCAATACGTCTTGGTCGGCTTGCAGTTGGATTCTTGTGGAACCTAGAAAAATTCTCAGTCAATAACTAAAGCAGGGCTGACTACCTCTGTACATGTTCATTCTGTTCTCAAAATTATAGGATTCGATCACGGTATAACTATGTCCTACTTATTGCAAGTCCGTACAGCTATCCAATAGGAGTCGGGCACAGGCGTCATATGTATTCCATTAGAACTCCCTTCACGGAGGCTCTGTCATAATGTTTTTACTCCCACGCAATCAAATTACTGTAGAGAGATATTAGTCAAAATAAATATAAGTGAAAACAGGGAGTCCTCAAGTTCGACGTACAAGAGCTCAAGTTTGTGGAGATCTTAGAGTCAGATACAACTTGGCGCCTTCATCTTCATCGCCAAACTCATCTTCCTCCTCTTCGTCAAACTCTTCGTCAAAATTGTCGTCAAAGTTATTATTGTCTTCTTTGGACATGCTTGACTGAGGTTAACCCACTGAACGCATGTTATAAATTTTACCAGCTAGTTTTCTTGGGCTCTTTACTTGTCCGCCTTTTGCCTGACAGTCACCATGCAAGAGCAGATAGACACAGTGCACCGTTTTATCTGTCCCGCATCCTGCGGTAAGCTTGTCACTATCTGCGTGTGAAGCTCCTGAGGGTGGAGACATTTAGTACATAGAGGCTCGTTGTATGGCAACTGCCGTAATTATTATATGCTCCCTGAGGTATTAAGCTAATCCAGTCAGCTTTTTATAGCCAGGAAATAATCTCATGCAATCATATGGGCCGAGTAGACAAGGGCATTAACTGCAGTGTCGATAACTGTGGGAACCAGGCTGAGCGCTCGATGAGCGGAATTAAGGCCGGCATGGCCCCAGATCTGGGATTGGGCGGCAGCAAGAGAGTCTATCTCTGCAGGGATCATTATAAAGAATGGAAAAAACTTACTAAGGAAGACAGGGAAAACGAAAGGGCCAGATGGGCTTAAATTAGCTATAAGATTAGGGTTAGGATTAGGATATATGCGACTGCTGCAGCTCCATTCAGATTTTATTGAATATGAGCCAATTGAAAAGGAGATCAGGGACGCCGAAGAGATCGTGTCCAAATCTAAGATCAGGCTCGAAGATCTGGTGGTAGCTTTTGTAGCAGTTGAGAACAGAGATGATGAAAGCGTTGCCAAGATGGCAGTCGATGAGATAAAGAAATATCTTGATATGGTCAAGAGCGGCCGCCTGCTAATCTACCCTTACGCTCATCTGAGCTCTGACCTTGCGCCGCCAAATCTTGCAATTGGTATCATCAAATCTGTTGAAAGCTTCGCCAAGGGATCGTCGATAAACCAAGTCTACCGCGCGCCTTTTGGGTGGACAAAGTCGTTTAACATCAAGGTAAAGGGCCATCCTCTGGCTGAGAGCTCTAAGGAGATTTCAAAGCAGGAAGAGCATAAACACCCTGACCCCATGTATAGAGAAAAGGAATCATCTGCACTCAAGGATGAGGAAAAATTACAGTCATTCTGGTACATCGTGCAGCCAGGTGAAGAGATGACCCTTGTCAGTAAATACAACTTCAAAAAGCAGAACCAGAATCTTCAGATGCTGGTTGACTATGAATTAGCAAAGAACAGGGCAGTCAATGAACAGCCTGCACACGTCCGGCTGATGAAGAAATTGGCCCTAGCCGACTACGAACCTGCATCAGACGCTGGTAATATTCGCTACTATCCAAAAGGCAGGCTTATGAAGTCGCTTATCGAGCAATATGTCACAAGGCGGGTAATGGAATATGGTGGAATTGAGGTCGAAACACCCATAATGTATGACACCAAGCACCCTTCGCTTCAGAGCTACTTCAACAGATTTCCTGCAAGGCAATACAGCATCACTTCAGACAACAAACAGTTGTTTCTGCGCTTTGCTGCCTGCTTTGGCCAGTTTCTGATGGCCAAGGACTTCAATATATCGTACAAGCATCTGCCCGTGAAATTATACGAATTAACAAGATATTCATTTAGGCGCGAAAAAAGTGGTGAGCTAGTAGGCTTGCGCCGATTGCGGGCATTCACTATGCCTGACTGTCACGCACTTTGCAGGAACTTGGATCAGGCAAAGGAGGAGTTTCTCAAGCGCTTTGAGCTGTCAATAAGCGTACTCAAGGATCTTGGCCTAACAATCAAAGATGTGGAAATGGCCATAAGATTCACAGAGGACTTTTACAACGAGAACAAAGACTTCGTGACCGAACTTATCAACAGGTTCGGCAAGCCGGTGCTAGTTGAAACTTGGAAGGAGCGCTTCTTTTACTTCACACTCAAGTGGGAGTTCAATTTCATCGACGGCCTTGGCAAGGCATCAGCTCTCTCAACCGACCAGATAGATGTTGAGAACGGCGCGCGCTATGGCATAGAGTTCGTTGAAGAAGACGGCACCAAAAAGAACCCGATAATTCTGCACAACTCACCTTCAGGCGCAATCGAGCGGGTAATCTATGCATTATTGGAAAAATCGGCCAAGGTATCAAAAGTAGGTGGCATAGCCTCGCTACCGCTCTGGCTATCACATACGCAGGTTCGTGTAATACCAGTCAGCCAAGAACACATTGTACACTGCGAAGAGGTACTGGCAGAGCTGACTGAAAACCAGATAAGGGCTGACATCGATGACCGCGATGAAACGGTAGGCAAAAAGATACGTGAATGTGAAACCGAATGGGTGCGCTATACTATAGTCATTGGCGACAAAGAGATCAACTCTGACAAGCTGATTGTACGCGACAGAAATGAGGGCAAACAGCGCGAGATTACTCTACACCATCTAATAAATGAAGTCAAGGAGCAAACAAGGGACAAGCCTTATCTTCCCTTGAACCTTCCACTACGCCTATCAGCTAGGCCGCAGATTATGGTCTAGCGTATTTTCGCGATAATATTCTGTATAGTGTCTGAGTAGCCAGCGTGCCTTCACGGTAGTCTCCATTTTTCAAGGCAACCTCGACCATGTCCATTCCAATCAGGCAAGCTGATAGATCTATCGCCTTGACTAATTTCAATACTTGAAATGGGTCGAGGCCAAATGGTTCCGGCGTGCCAGTACAGGGCACGTATGGCAGATCGTAGG
>JALYGW010000037.1 GCA_030776915.1 Thermoproteota archaeon | reverse complement strand
TCACCCTTGCTGTAACAACAATATTGCGGTTGTACATAATGGAATAATTGAGAATTACCTACCACTCAAGGAAGAGCTAGTTAAGAAGGGACACATATTTCGAAGCGAGACAGACTCTGAAGTCATTGCTCATTTGCTTGAAGAGTATTACAACGCAAGCAGAGAGATCAAGCGCGCAATGATGGAAACAGTAAATCAGCTTGAAGGGTCGTACGCATTTGTGGCTATGTTTGCAAATGGCACACTTTCATGTGCACGCCTTGACGAGCCACTTGTCATTGGAATTTCTGATAATACTTATTATGCATCAAGCGACGTGCTTGGCTTTTTGCAATACACAGATCAGGCAATATTTCTTGATAATCGAGACATGGCGATAATCGATAAAGCCGGCGTCAGTATTGTCAATTTTAGTGGTGAGCCGGTGACAAGGAGTATCACCAAGGTTGCATGGGAGCTTGCTGACGCCAACAAAGGTGAATTTGCACACTATACGATCAAGGAAATATTTGAGCAACTCACAAGTGTCAAGGCAGCCACCTACCAAGACGAACACAAGGTAAAGGCATTCTGTGACTCAATTGTAAGCGCTAGCAATATCCTTGTCACCGGTAGTGGCTCAAGTTATCATACTTCACTCATAATCTCTATGATGGGCTCTCGCTTTTTGAAAAAGCGGTTTGAGCCAGTTATGGCAAGTGAGTTCCAGTATAATATGGACTCAATAGACAAAGATACGGTAATTATGGCAATATCTCAAAGTGGTGAGACTGCAGATGTACTATCGGCGACCAAGCTTGCAAGGGAAGCTGGCGCAAAAATACTATCCATTGTAAATGTTCAAACGTCCTCGCTTGCGAGGACTGCAGATGTTTCGCTCAGCATTAAGTCAGGCCCTGAGATTGGCGTTGCAGCAACAAAGAGCTTTACGGGTCAGGTGTCACTAGCCTATGCAATACTTGACAGGATCAGTGGAGGCAAGATTGGCTTTGATAGGGAGGTAATTTCAGACAAGATATCAAAAATGCTTGCACAGCAGGAGAGTATCGAAAGACTGGTGAATATTACGATGCCAAAGGTAAATGACATCTACCTACTTGGCAGGTCTATTCATTTTCCAATTGCACTTGAAGGCGCGCTAAAAATGAAAGAGCTCGCTTATGTCCATGCAGAAGGAATTGCTGCAGGTGAGCTAAAACATGGTCCGCTTGCTCTAATGGATAAGAATGCAGTGGTCTTTGTGCTCAACCCTGACGACAGGACTTACAGCGACATGCTTTCTAGCGCGTACCAGGTGAAGGCAAGGGGTGCCAAGATAATTGGTATTTCAAATGTGCCAAATGACATTTATGATGCCATGATAGAGATTCCCAAGATAGACAACGACTTGCTGTACCCGCTGGTTGAAATCATCCCGCTGCAGCTGTTCTCTTACTACCTTGCGCTGCAGAACAATGCGAATCCAGACTTCCCGCGGAACCTTGCAAAATCAGTCACTGTCAGGTAAAAAAGTATATAATTAGTTTACCTGCATGAGAACATCACTGAGAAGATGGCAGGCAGCAGTATTGAAGAAGTGAATTGCGAAAATTGCGGTAACCCCATTGATGCATGTATGTGCGTCTGCCCTTACTGCGGTCAGAAGGATTCATGCGAATGCTGCCTCTACGATGCTGCTACTGGTGGCGGATAATAATAGTTCTAAAGCATTAAAAGAAGGGCGCGTGAAAGAATTCAAGTTGGAAAAAACCATCACGAATTCGTTGAGTTGGGTAATAGGGGGAGCTCAAGGAAGCGGAGTCGATTCTGCAGCAAACATTTTTTCCCGTGCCTGCGCCATAGGAGGTCTGCACCTATTTGGCAAGAGGGAATACTATTCCAACATCAAGGGCGAGCACAGCTACTTTACTGTAAGGGTTAGCGACGAACCTTTGCATTCTCATGTTGACGAGATCAACATGCTAGTTTCGTTTGATGCTGAAACCATCTTTCGCCACTTTGAAGAGGTAACTGCAAGTGGTGCTATAATCTACGATTCAGAAATTGTCAAGACCTTGCTTGATGAAGTGCCAACTGTTGACGACCCCGCTGCAGCGCGTATTAAAAAGGTGTTGCAAAAGGCAGGCCTGGGATTTACAGTGCAGGATGCACTTGAGCACGCCAAAAGACGTGGCGCGGTATTGTTCCCTATGCCATTCTTTCAGATCTTGCAAGAGTTTGCCCAAAAGGCAAACGATCCTGCACTCAGCAGACTGACTCGTATGGTAAACGTCATGGCGCTTTCGGCTTCGATGGCAATAATGGATTTTGATAGCGAAGTGTTAGCAAGGGCCATTCAATTCATCTTTCGCACAAAAAAGAAAGTAGCTGACCTGAACGTACAGGCTTCTATTCACACATACAACTATGCCAAGGCAAAATTTACAGGGAGCAACTTTAGCTACCGTCTAAAGACAAGGCCTGCCCAGCCGGACATGATAATAGTGCAGGGCAACCAGTCGTCCGCTCTAGGCAAGATGATCGCAGGCTGCCGCTTCCAGACCTACTATCCGATTACTCCTGCGTCAGACGATAGCGAGTTTCTTGAGGCAAATGAGATACTGGATCTATATGATTCCGGTAAGAAAGGCTCGACTGTTGTCATCCAAACAGAGGATGAAATAGCAGCCATCACGATGGCGATTGGCAGTGCCCTTACCGGTGTCCGCACTGCCACTGCAACATCAGGCCCAGGATTTTCACTGATGGCTGAAGCGCTTGGCTGGGCCGGCATGAATGAAGTGCCGTTGGTGGTCTCCCTCTATCAGAGAACAGGTCCTTCGACAGGTCTCCCGACGCGCCACGAGCAGGGAGACTTGAACTTTGCAATCAATGCAGGCCATGGCGAGTTCCCAAGGATAGTGTTTGCATCAGGCGACATCGAGGAGAGCTTCTACGATAGTATAAAGGTGTTTAACTTTGCAGACCGCTATCAGATGCCAGTAATACACATGCTGGACAAGGCAATAGCAAATAGTCTCATCACTTGCAAGAACTTTAACGTCAACAAAGTTACAATTGACAGGGGCTTGCGGATAAAGCAGATAACAGAGGAAGACAAAGGGGTAGCCGGCAACTACCTTCGCTTCAAGCTGTCCAACAATCCTATAAGCCCAATGGTAGTGCTTGGCACCAAGAATGCGATTTTCTGGAACAGCGGTGACGAGCATACGCAGGAGGGACACATCACTGAAGACCCGGAAATAAGAGTGCAGATGATGGACAAGAGAATGACTAAGCTAGATATTGCGATAAAGGAAATACCAGACGAAGATAAGGCATTGGTTTATGGCAGCGGTGGCGACATGGTCATCATCAGCTGGGGCTCAACCAAGGGCGCGATATTGGACGCATTGGACAAACTGGCAGCCGAAGGCATGAAGGTCAAATATATCCAAGTTCGCCTCATGCACCCATTCCCATCAGAGCTGGTCAAATCGATGCTAAAAGATGCCAAGACGGTGATCGACATAGAGATGAATTACAGCGGTCAACTGGGCTCCTTGGTGCGTCAGCACACCGGCCTAGAAGCTAACTACCAGATCGTAAAATATAACGGCAGACCAATGTCACTTGACGAGGTTTATAATGGTGTAAAGAGAATAATATATGGAGATGCTCCAAGGAGGCAAGTGTTGAAAAGTGGCGCTTAAACTATCAGATTATAAGACAGATGTTCACAACGATTGGTGCCCGGGCTGTGGCGATTTTGGAATATTGAATGCCATCCAGATGGCACTTGCAGATCTACAGGTTCCACCACACAGGACCACGATATTTTCCGGCATTGGATGCTCTGGTAAAACGCCGCATTTTATCAAGACATACGGCATCCACACACTACATGGCAGGGTGCTGCCATTCGCACAGGGAGCCAAACTTGCAAATCCTGAGCTTGAGGTTATTGCAGTCGGGGGAGACGGTGATGGCCTTGGAATTGGTGCGGGTCATTTCGTGAGCGCAGGGCGCAGAAATGTCGATATGGTCTACATCATCTTCAATAATGCTGTCTATGGATTAACAAAGGGGCAGGCTGCGCCCACGCTTAAACTGGGCATGAAGACTAAATCGCTGCCGCAGCCAAATGTTAACAATTCTGTCAATCCTATAGCTCTTGCGCTTGTTGCAGGCTTTACTTTCCTTGCACGAGGCTATTCCTATGATGTCCGTCACCTGAAGGAATTGATCAAGAAGGCAGTTGCCCATAATGGACTTGCATTCATTGACGTGTTACAGCCATGTCCTACGTATAACGATATCAATACCAAGGAATGGTTCCAAGGGCTTGATAACATTGATCCCAAAGCTGGCAAAGCTATGCCGAGGATGTATAAGCTAGAAGAAACAGGATACGATGGCGAGGTGCATAGCCCTGATGAGATAAATCAGAAAATGTCCCAAGTGATTGAAAAGTCAAATGAGTGGGGCAACAAGATACCGATTGGTGTTTTTTATCAAAACGAGCATGTTCCTACCTACCAAGAGAGGATAACTGCACGGATTCCTGATTACATGGAGAATCCACCGGCCCTGCAGCAAATTTCCGACAACGAGGGCAAAACGGTGACAAGCATAGATAAGTTGCTTGAGGATCTTCAAGTGGTCAAGTGATGCATCATCATAAAGAATATCCTTAAGTAAATCACTAAATGTTACAAGAGCCTCAAAAAGGCCAGCATAGGATTATACCATATTCTTGTTGTCAGTTTTCACACAATTGAAAAGATTCCTATCAAATATTAGGCTCAGATTTTCTCTTTAAGAAATATCTTTCATATAAGACGGGATCAGTCTTAACCAATATAGAATTATTAATCCATAACCTTATGTGGCTCTTGGATGTGTATAGTGTTCTGGAGGCAATGAGCCGCTTGACATTGCGCTTATACATAGCGGAAATAAAGATGATAGTTCTAGCAGCAATTACTACTGTTGTCCTTCTTTTTGGTCCCAATGCAGGGATGGCAAGCGCACAACAACTGACCAGCATACCGGCAGTGATTCAGAACGGGACATTCCAAAACACAGAGGACGGATTTAGAATACAGGTACCACATGGCTGGGTAGTACAGGACATTGACAATTTACATCTTCCTAACTTTCGTGTTGCGAACGAGGCAGGTTTTTTGATACTGGCCATAATTTGCCCACAACAAGAGACATTGCCCGGTATTGAAGGAATGTATAACTGCGAACAATCTGAAAGTTCCGTAGAAATTCTACATGATCGCTTAAGCCACAGACCTGAATTTGAGGTCATTGAGGACCCAGCCAACATTACACCAGATGATTTCTTGGCGTTTATGGTAGAGGAAATGCAAGGACGTAATTATACTAACATCCAGATTATAAACAGCACAGACCTCACAATTAATATCACTAGTCCCGAAGATCCAAACACAACAATAAGAACGGTGCCGGCCAAACTTGTAGAAATGACATATCAGTCCAATCTTGGACTCGCAGATATGAGGAGTTATTCAATTCTGGCGACTATTCCAGAGAACCCAATACCTGGACTAAGACAGATCGTGTCAGGTGATTCTGTTACCTACGAAGGTCCTGCAGCAACAACACCCTCAGGTAGCCCTCCACCACCAGTACAGCAGATATTTCAGAGCCTCGAATTTATCAGATGAATGATCAAATAAGAGGACTACATTCAGTAGTAGAGTATGACAATAACAGCACAGGAAGTACATGGCAACCTAGGCAAGAAGATAGATTTTCTGCTTGACAATAAGGAGTTTACTAAAGTTCGAAAAAGGAACATACGACAGACTGAATAAAAAGTAAAAGAGCTGCTTGATACTGAACTACTACTAATTCTATGAGATAAGGGCTACTATATACCGCCGCGCCAGCTGCAGCCAAATGTAGCTGCAACACAGCACTACTGCAAACCAGTAAAAGAACAAAACGCGCTCAGGCAATTGACCTTGGTAATTATAACCCATCTACTCAGGCTACGGCAGTAAAAAAGAAGGGGACTACAGGGAATCCAGAACAATATGGTTCTTTTGAGGGATTCTAGGAATAGTAGGAACCTAGCAGGCTTTTTTGAAAGATTAGTGAATGAAGGTGTGGCACCTGAAGTATAGAAATAGTCATAAAGCAGACTGACTACTCCGCCTTCTGTTGCGGGCAGTAAATTATGGCACAAGGTAACAAAATCAAAAGAATCGCCATAACATTGCTTTTCTTCTTTATAGCTGGTCTGTGCGGGATTGGTGGCAGGTACCTTCTATGGTTTTGGCTTCGCGATGGTATAAGCTGGATACTAGGCGCTTTTGGTGGCTTTGTGCTATTTCTATATTGAGTAGTGGCAACATTTCAGCCGTCACGCTTCCACAGAATCTATGTAGCATACGGCGGTATATTCATAGTGTCTACAATCGTTTGGGTGTAGGGT
>JALYGW010000036.1 GCA_030776915.1 Thermoproteota archaeon | reverse complement strand
AGGCAATGCAATTCATAATAAGGGCAGATGCGTCATATCCTGACCCACGATATCGATTGATCTCACCGGAGGAAAGGCGAAAAGATATGCTATCAGCCTTATTCTCAAGTATAGTTTCCTCACACATGGAACAGCACGATCTTGCTTTGTTGCTGAATGTACTTTCAAGAGCAGATATGATCGTTGGAAGGGCTAACGCATCAATGCAGTGGCACCTTCTGAAATACGTAAACAGCCTGATCGCAACAGGGTTGTACGAAAAATCCCGTCAGAAGGGTATCAAATACCGCCAATATTCAATGCCGTGGCCCGTGATGGGACCGATATTTGCCCGCTCGCAGTCGACAAGGAAGATCTTGGATGAACTTGCTCTGGCTCTTCATATGTCAAGAAGCTCTGCCGGATTATTTGTCTTGCCATATTTTATCAGGGCTATGATCGGTGAAAAAATAGATCCGGTGGAGTTTGCACTAGATAACTTTCAGGACGAGTCACTTGGCGAGTCGATAGCAAAAGAGATCGAGAAGGTGAAAAGAAGAAAATGAACGATTGGATAAGGCTTTTGGTGAAATACAAAGGCAAGTGCTCTGCATGCGGCAAGGAAATATCTGCAGGAGAATATGCCCTTTGGTCAAAGAGTAGCAAAGCGATCAAGCATAGCGAATGCAAGGTACTTCCCCTACCAACAACTGAAAAAAGAGGCCGGGATAAGAACAGGCAGCATAAGACTGAAGCAGTAAATGTTGATTGCTTTATCTGCGGCATGCCTGTCGCAGCCAACAACTCCGGGTTTGAGGCTGACGAGTATGGCAGACAGACAATATCGCAAGCGTCTATCTGCAATAGATGTCTGGAAGACAAGAATGCCTACCAGAACTACCAACATGCATTCCTTGAAAAGATTCAAAGAGTAGCAAAAGTTAAAACTTGGATGCAGTAGTAGTTCAGGAATTCTTACGGTCTAAGTTTGCTGGATAAAAATGTCCAAGCCATGCACGCAATATAGGACCAGCCAGAACAACCAACATAGAGTTGCAATTAAGTATAGGTGTTAATGAGCACTTTGTAAGATCCTTGTAAAGGAACAGTGATTTTTCTTCTTCTTCTTCTTCTGCTCACTTGCACCAAATGTCCAAAGTTCTTGAGCATAGCCTGCATATGAGGAGGGACAGACTAGGACGGCGATGTTCTTGATTGCATTGTGCCCTTATTCTTGCTTGCCTCTGATCTTTTATAGGACTAGATTCCTATCTTGCAATGTTTACTGCCTTCACTATTGCCTTAGCTACTATGACAGGATGATCATAGTGAATTGTGTACCTGTTAGGAACAAGAATTTGTTCGTCTCTTGTGGATAGAGATGCAAGAAACTGACTGACTGACAGTCACGTTTGTTACTATTAGTTCAAAAAAGACAATGCGTACTTGCATACATACAATTAGCATCTATTGTTAAATATAAGATAATAGCATCTACTCAAGAATGTACAAAAATGTCTTCTTCTTCATTATTTGAAGATGTTTGTCAGAATATTATAGACCTAGACAAAACAATTAGATTTGCAGGCATAGCTAATATGCGGAGGACCATAGTATCAGCAAAATACAGGGCTGGATTGGTTCCCTTGCTAACACAAGAAGAAACGATCGAATCTCTTGAACATTCAATCTTACGGATGAATACTAGGAAGCTAATGGAAGCAAAACTTGGAAAGACCATATATTCTATAACCTTATATGAAAGGGTAAAGCGTGCAGTTATACCAATAGGTAAGAATGGTGATTTTATTCTCATGGTCTCATTTGATAACAAAGCTGACCATGATTCGATAATTCGCAATAAAATTATGCCGCTTATCTCATACAATCAAATATAGCAGAATATTAGAAGGTGGATTAAATTAGATAATCTACAGTAGCAGGTTAAAAGTTGTCATTACTCTAGACTAACAACATATCAATCACATGAAGACTAAATAGAACCTGTAATGGTACCATTTAGTTCATCAAGGAATAATGTGTGCCAGGCATCAACCTCTCTTTTATTCAAAGGTTCTTATTCAACGGCGAGAATGCATAATATGTCATCCAATATTTTGATCGTCGTTAAGTATTATTTGTGTAGTTTAACCGAACTAAAGGTTAAAATTTGAATGGCAGGCAGCAGGTCCTGTGTCAAGCGAGTATGAGCAGAACGTAGGCAAGCTCTTAGCGAAAAAGAAGGAGAGGCTTGAAGAGCTTATGAAGAACCCTGAGCAAAACAGCGGCGAAATTGCAATGCTTTCTACAGAAGTTGAAACACTGCAGTCACTCTTTGAAAACTACAATCTTGGCATGAACGTCTTTCGCCGGGCTCAGGGGGGACGATCTAGCCTCAGAGAATAGCTTCTGTCTGTAATGAATTTATATGACGACTTGTTCGCTTATATTATATCTCTATGCATGAAGAGAAAATCAAGCGGCTGGCTTCAATGAAAAAGTCTGCTGAGAGCGGCGGCGGTCAAGAGAGAATTGAGGCTCAGCATTCCAAGGGTAAGCTTACTGCTCGAGAAAGGATCTCTCTATTGCTCGATGAAGGCTCATTTGTAGAGCTGGATAAGTACATCACACATAGAAGCGACGACCCTGCGCTTCCAAAATTCTACGGTGATGGAGCTGTCACTGGCTTTGGAACTATAAACGGCCGGCAGGTGTTCATATTTTCTTTTGATTTCACTGTTCTTGGCGGCTCACTTGGCGAAATGACGAGCAAGAAAATAGCTAAGACGATGGATCATGCCATGAAGGTCGGCTCCCCCATAATCGGCATAATTGACTCTGGCGGTGCACGCATTCAGGAAGGTGTCATGAGCCTTGATGGCTATGGCGAAATTTTCTTCCATAACACCATGGCCTCCGGTGTTATACCACAAATCACAGCTAGCATCGGTCCATGCGCTGGTGGCGCAGTATATTCACCAGCAATGACTGACTTTGTGGTAATGGTTGAAAATGTCGGCCAGATGTATGTCACCGGTCCTGAAGTGGTCAAGGAAGTGCTCAGTCAAGAAGTATCCTTTGAAGAGTTAGGAGGAGCGCGGCCGCACGCTACCAAATCCGGCGTCGCCCACTTTATCGCCAACAACGAATACGATTGCTTTGACAAGATAAAGAAGCTATTGTCTTTCATACCGCATAATAACGCCGAAGAGCCGGCGATAGTTGATACAAACGACGATCCGAACAGAATCGATCCCAAGTTGATTAATATCCTTCCAGAGAACCCATACCAGCAATATGACATGAAGGAAATAATCAAGTCAATAGTTGACAATGGTGACTTTTTTGAAGTGCATGAGCTGTTTGCCGAGAATATCGTAGTGGGGTTTGCAAGGATGGGTGGCAGGTCGATAGGCATCATTGCAAACCAGCCAATGTACCTGGCAGGCGCGCTTGACATCAATTCATCAAACAAGGCTGCCAGATTCATCAGGTTCTGTGACGCATTCAACATCTCAATAGTGACGCTTGTTGATACTCCAGGATATCTTCCCGGAACAGATCAAGAGCACAACGGCATCATCAGGCATGGCAGCAAGCTGCTGTTCGCATATTGTGAAGCCACGGTGCCCAAAGTAACATGCATCATAGGTAAGGCTTATGGCGGCGCATACATTGCCATGGGAAGCAAGAACCTGCGCGCTGACATTAACTACGCCTGGCCTAACGCCGAGATTGCTGTCCTTGGTCCAGAAGCTGCAGTCACTATCATATATAGGAAGGAGCTAAAGAATACTCCAAATACAACTGAAACAAAGAAAAAGCTTGCTAAAGAGTTTCGTGATAAATTCGCAAACCCGTATATAGCTGCAGAAAAAGGTATTATTGATGTGGTTATAGATCCGATGGAGACGAGACCCATGATAATACAGGCACTCAATGCTCTTGCCAATAAGAAAGAGTCAAGGCCTTGGAAGAAGCATGGCAACATCAACTTGTGATAGCAAATGTCGAAAAAAATAACCAGCATATTGATCGCAAATAGGGGCGAAATAGCCCTCAGGGTTATTCGAGCCTGTAGAGATCTTGGAATAAAATCAGTAGCTATTTACTCTGACGAGGATGTCCGCGCAGTGCATGTAAAGCGAGCTGATGAAGCCTATCACATTGGTCCAGCAGCGCCAGCTCAGAGCTACCTCAACATGACCAAGATAGTCGAAACTGCCAAGGCGGCGGGAGCAGATGCCATTCACCCTGGCTACGGTTTTCTCTCAGAGAATGAGAATTTTTCAGATATGTGCGAAAAAAATGGTATCACCTTTATTGGACCGACCAGCAAAGCTATGGAACTTACTGGCGACAAAATGAAATGCAAAGCAATCATGAAAAAGGCCAAAGTTCCAACGGTGCCGGGAAGCGATGGCATAGTCGAAGATGTCGAAGAGGCGGCTGATATTGCTGAGAAAGCAGGCTACCCTGTTTTGCTCAAGTCAGCTTTTGGAGGTGGAGGCAGAGGTATCAGACTTGCCAACGATGAAAAGCAGTTGAGACAGGAGTTCGAAATGACGTCAGCAGAGTCGCGAGCAGCTTTTGGCAAGGCAGCATTGTTTGTAGAAAAATACCTTGAGCGAATTCGACATATTGAATTTCAGCTTATACGTGATTCACATGGAAACAGCCGGCATCTGTTTGAACGAGAATGTTCTATTCAGAGGCGTCATCAAAAACTCATTGAAATGTCGCCTTCGCCTGTGGTAGATCAAAAGACAAGAGATCGTATTGGTGAGATTGCAGTAAGAGCAGTTGATGCTGTAGACTATTTGAACGCCGGAACTGCAGAATTCTTACGCGATCCTCCGGGTAATTTTTACTTTATCGAGATCAATTCGCGCTTGCAAGTAGAGCATCCAGTAACTGAACTGGTGACTGGGCTAGACCTTGTAAAGCTGCAGATAGGAGTAGCACAGGGCGAAGAGATCTCATTCAAGCAGCAAGATTTGAAGATGAATGGCTGCGCAATTGAATGCAGGATTAATGCTGAAGACCCATTTTATGAATTTGCACCTTCAACAGGCATTGTGCCAAACTGCAACATTCCCTATGGGCCGGGTATCAGGGTTGACACATATCTTTACCCTGGCTGCAATGTATCTGGTTACTATGACTCCCTTGTAGCCAAGCTTTTGGCATGGGGCAGAAACTTTGACGAGGCAAGAATTAGGATGAAAAATGCCCTTGGTGAGTTCATGATAGAGGGCATCAATACTACAATTCCGCTTTACAAGACTATAATGGACGATCCAAACTTTATCAATGGTGAACTCTCTACTGACTATCTTGAACGTTTCAAGATGCTTGACAAGATGAACGAAAACGCAAAGGAAGCCGCCAAGAAAAGTGCAAAGGCAGCAGTCGCAGCAGTGCTATTGCAGTCAGAGTTTGTAAGGAAGGCTGAGGCTAGTCAGCAGAGCTCTGTGACCAAGTGGAAAATGATGAGACCATAAAATGCAGTTCAAAGTTGGCGACCTTGCTGAGATGTTAGAGGGCGAAGTGCTGCGCACCACTGACAACAATTCTGTGCTAGTCAAGATAGCAGGTAAGCAGCATGTATTACGATTATTGAAATTTGGGACTAACGAATTTGAATTTATGCTTGATAATACCTTTCACCATGCCAAGATCTTGCAGTTGGGCACAGCAGAAGTGAAGATAATCATCGATGGCCAGCCATTGGTGGTGAAAAAGCATAGCAAGATGACAGAAGTGCTTGAGAAGGCATCAGCAATAGGAGGAGCCGGAGGTGGCGACCGCAATCTTACAAGTCAGATCCCAGGCAGAGTGGTTAACGTCGCAGCAAAGCCTGGAACTGAGGTTAAGAAGGGCGATGTTATTCTTGTGCTCGAGTCAATGAAGATGCAGGTTGCAGTCAAAGCCCACAAGGATGGCAACCTGAAAGAAATAAAGGTAAAGCAGGGCGCCAGTGTCGCAAGAAATGACGTAGTGGCAGTCATTGAATAATTACTACTAGTTACTACTTCTTAGCCTTCTTGAGCACTTCTTTGATCTCGCTATACTTTGGCTCTATGGTCGGGTTATCTGAAATCCATCTATAGATTACCTTGCCATCTTCGTCAAGGATAAAGATTGATCT
>JALYGW010000035.1 GCA_030776915.1 Thermoproteota archaeon | reverse complement strand
TTTGACAGAGTTATGAATAGTACTGAAAAGGTAGGCAAGATGAGCCTAGAAGAAAATGAGAACCAAGAAATGCACACAAAGTTCCAGGAAGAATTAAATGATATATTGGCCAAGTACTTTTAGCGGTTACGACGACGAAGACATCACAACCTCATACAGCCCCCTTTTCAAATTGCTCATATACCTCAGGGTTTGCAAGTAACCATCCATAATGATGCTCATCGTGAATATACCGCACTTCCCGGACGTTTGGCACAACCTTTCGTTTGCGTAACCCAAGCAGAAACTCGCCTTGGAAGGCAAGCCCTATCGTCTTTGCTTTCTTCGTTGATTTTGGATCCCGAGGTAACAATATTCGAAAGCTAAATTTTCCCAGTGGGTGATGTCTCAGATAAGCTTCAACCGTTTTGTCGGCAGCTTCTCGGATGGTAGATGTGTTGCTACCTAGATCTATAGTCTCTATTACGGGAAATCTCTCATATACAGGGTGGGGCATATATACTCCTTTACAAAAATAAAAATGCAATAGTGAGTTAAAATTCATTCTTTCTTTCTTTTTTGATCTGTTTTACGTTGTATTTGTTGTCGTTGCTCTTATTGCTCAATGACTTGTACTAGTAGTAGTTCTTCCAACAGACTGTTGAGCAATAGGACTGGCCTTATATCTTAAAAATGCATCCTCAAGATGTCTAACCAGAATTTTGTGCCATTCTGGGAATTCTTCAGGTGTTTCAGGGTAATTGTGATAATGATCAGTCAATATCCTGTTGATGTTGGCACAATATCTTAGATCCTCTGCAAGTTTCTTGTTCATTGCACCTCTGATTATCATCCCTAGTTTGTCTACTGTACTGAACTCTGGATGCTCTCCTTGTGTAATTTTTTCAATATCCATTTTTGACAAAAAGTGCTTCATGCCGTAGTTGATCTGCTCGTTTGTCAAGCCTTGCAGCATCCTGCGGAAGACTTCAAGGCCGGCAGTCTTGTAACCATAATCATCGATAAAATGCTTATTGTACTGCCACAGCGCTTTTTCAGAAGTATCCCCTGCTTGAATCGCTTCTACAGCATCCTTGCCAGCTATTGTAGCAGCTATTATTGCAGGCCCGATGCCTCCAGCATCAAGTGGCTTGGGCATCCATGCAGAATCTCCAACCAGAATGTAACCGTTTGCCACAAGGCAGTCATTCTGTCGCCTTACAGACACCTGCCACGTGCCCCAGGCGTTGCCATCATCATCTGAGCCGTCAGCAAGGCGAGGATTTTGGATAGCAGGGTTTATCTCTACATATTCGTCTATGAGAGTCTTTAGGTTAGTGTGTACTCCCATTTCCCTGTTGCGAATATCAAAGGCCTTTTGCTGAACTCCAAGTCCGATGTTGACCTTACTCTTGCCCTTTGGAAAGACCCATGCGTAACCTCCAGGCGCCAATTTTTGATCTAGATGTATGATGCAATAATCCGGATCAAAATACGTCTTGTCTTCCTGCGCTAGGTCAAACTTGTAAATGTATCTTCCTGTAGCTTCGAGGTCATCTCGGTCTATCCTACGCTGGATAAAGGATTTGATAGGGAGGTTTGTTCGCATTACAGATGTTACACCAGTGCAGTCGACTACCAGATTTGCAGTCTTCTTAAACACGCTCTTGTTGACCAAGTCGTCGCCTTCAACACCAACGACCGTATTATGCTCTACAAGAACTGAGCGAAGTGCAATTCGGTCTTTGATCTCGACTCCTGCCTTTGCTGCATCTCTCAGTTGCCTCTGTGGGAGCAGTCGTCTGTTTAGCATATAGCCTTCTCCATCAAATGAAATGCCTGTTTCATGATCAGGTGAGTATGCAATTACACCCTTAACTGGGTGCTCTATTTCTGGCTGGCCCCAGGTTATCTTGATTCTGCTGGACATATAGTCAACGGTATTTTTGCCAACTGCATCGCCACAGATCCAGCCAGATACAGTTTTTCGTCCTTGATCAGAAATTGGATTTCTGTCTACCACCAAAATCCTGAGAGACTGGTTAGAATAGTACGCAGCTGATGAAGCTACTATAAGGCCAGCGAGGCCACCACCTGCTACAATAATGTCATAGTCCCTTTTCATTAGCGTAAGACAAGCCGTGAAAGCAAAAAACTCTATTTAAAATGTTGCCTTCTAACTAGAGCCAAGATTTGCAGAATAATATATAATATAATAAATGATAGTTGCTAAGATGCTCCACCAAGCAGGTTTGCACATAGTATGACAGATACACCACCTACTTCTCCGTCTCCTCAGCACCTTCCTTTTGTGTTCTTTGATTTAGGCCAGACTCTTAT
>JALYGW010000034.1 GCA_030776915.1 Thermoproteota archaeon | reverse complement strand
TCCGGGCTCCCAAGAACGTAATGGTCATAAAGCTCTTCAGCATTTGAACCAGACTCACTTACGATTATGGCCTCACCGGAAGTATCGTACTGAGGTCTACCGGCCCTGCCGCACAGCTGCTTATATTCGAGCACGCTGATAGGCAAATTTCTACCATATTCAGAGTCGTATCGCAGTATGCTTGCTATCACGACCCGTCTTGCGGGCAGGTTAACGCCAGCAGCAAGAGTCGGCGTCGCAGTTAGCAATTTGATCAGACCTTTCCGGAATGAGCTTTCCACTATTTCTCTGCTTGATGGCGCAAGGCCGGCATGATGAAATGCTACCCCTTTTGAAACAAGCTTCGCTAAGGTCTTTGTGATCTCGCTGTCATCCCCTCTAGCTAGTATTTCAGATGATGTCTTAACTGCCAGTTCTCTTGCTGCTTTATCTAGCCGCTTATAGACACCTTCTGCGGCTTTTGCTGCAAGCGAAGCAGCGCGCTTTCTTGTTTCTGCAAATATGAGTGCCTGCCCACCTCCATCGACAGAATCAATAGCAAGGTCTACTGCAGATGAAATGCCAGAGCTGTTGACTCTAAAAGTAGTGCCGTCTCTCATTCTGATCATGCCATGTTCGTAGACTCCCTCTACTAGCTTTGTTGGTCGCCAGTCGCTTTCTATAAGCTCGCAGGCAAGCCAGTCGGCTATCTCGTCTGAGTTGGCTACTGTAGCAGAAAGTGTCACTATCTGCGATTGCGGATAGTGCTTGCGGATTTTCGTAAGCATCATCTCAAGTGTTGCCCCTCTTTCCCTATCGCCTATAAGATGCACTTCATCAGACACAAAGAGTCCTATGTCATCAAGCCACTCTGCATTATGTCGGAAAAGTGTATCCATCTTTTCATTTGTAAGAACGATGACGTCTGCTGCAGCCAGCTCTTTTCCTGGCGAGTCGTAGTCGCCAGTTGCGGCCATCACCTTGATCTTTCTGCCAAAATCGAGACTTTCAAGCACCTTCATATCATCATACTTTTCGCTTGCCAGTGCGCGAAGGGGTGTCAGATATACCGCTTTCCTATTCTTTTTCAGCGCCTTGTAAATGGCCATAATTGCGATAAGTGTCTTGCCGCTGGCAGTTGGAGTAGTCATGAGCACACTCTTTCCTTCCAATATACCGTGCTTCAGTGCCATCTCCTGAGGCGGATAGAGAGAAGAATAGCCAAGGTGCGAAAGAAGTGTTCTGATTGAACTGTTGGTTAAAGCAACTGGCATTTTAGAACTATATGCAAGATGGCTATTTTAAAAATGCATTTATGCCTTAGCCCAAAATCCGGGCCGTCTTTCAAATATTTGGCCTTCCCGATTAAACTTTTGAATATATTTCCTTGCTTCTTCGTCAGAGAACTTACCGGTCTTCACTAGCTCGTCTACAAGCACCTTATCTTCTACGTCATTGTTCTCAGTGCCAGCGAGCCCTCTGAATAGTTCCATAAAGGTCTTTTCCTTTGAGACCACGCTTTGAGGTTTCCCGTATAGTACGCCGAAGTCCGTCTTTCCTGTATTGACGTCGACGCCAGCAGTCCTCATCATCTGATCTACAAGGTAGATCGCACGCTGGGCATCCTCTGCATCGACCATGTCCTTTAATAGCAATCTTGCGCGTGCAGACGCAAGCCTGATCAGCCCTTCAAGCTGCCTTGGAGTCACAGTTATCATCCCTTCTGACTCGATCCTTCTCATATCCATATAATAACTGCGAACTATGTCAATTGCTTCCGGCGTTAGTGCTGGCTCGATCTGCTTTGCATATGACAGATACTTGCTGAAAAGGTCGATGTCAATCGCAGGCCTAGCCGCTTGTTCAGCATCGCGGTGTATTTCCAAAATATGGCTTGCGATAAGGTTGTCCTTTTCCTTGTCGGGACTATCTCTAACTATGAATATCAAGTCAAACCTTGTCAGCAGCGGCACTGGCAGGTTGACATTTTCTGTTATGTTCTTGTATGGATCATATTTGCCGTATATGGGATTTGATGCAGACAGGATTGACGTTCTTGCGTTCAGCGTAGCGACAATACCTCCCTTTGCCACTGAGCAAGTCTGCTGTTCCATCACTTCATGAAGTGCCGAGCGGTCTTCCGGCTTTATCTTGTCAAATTCGTCAATGCATACGATTCCCTGATCGCCCAATACGACGGCACCTGCTTCTAGCATCATGATCCCTGATTTGTCACGAATGACTGCAGCTGTCAGACCTGCAGCTGTAGAACCCCTACCGGAAGTGTATAGCCCCCTTGGAGCAATCTTGGCGGTGAATTTTAGCATCTCAGATTTGGCAGTACCTGGGTCACCTACCAAAAGCACATTGATATCACCTCTTCTAGTTGAGCCATCCTCAAGCCTCTTTGTCACGGAGCCTACAATAAGCAGCAGTATTGCTTCCTTGATCGGCTCATGGCCATAAATATGGGGAGCAAATGAGGCGATCAGCTTTTCGTAAGCATCGGGCTTACTTGCTATCGTTCTTATTTGCCGCTCGTCCTCTGAGCTTATCATTATTCTTTCAACAGACCTTGTCTCCTTGCTCCCTGCCCTGCCACCAAGATACTCGATGTTATTGCCTTCCATACGAAGCCGGAAAAGGCTAGTCTTGGCCTGTGGAGCCAGCTGCTCCTGCTCTATTCTAATTATACCTGTGAGTATGATTCTATCGCCAGGGCGGCACTGGTCCACAAGGTCGCTCATCACAGTAACTTCAATGTAATGTGGCAGTTGGCCCGCAGGTAGATCTTCAGGCAGCTCCTGCAATCGCACCAACTGGAAGTCAATAAATATGCTGCTCTCTGGATCCATTTCGAGTTCTTTTTCAGAGCACGCAGGGCATTTAACCGGCTTTTTCATGACAAGACCTTTGAGCTGCGCCTCTGTGACTGTGTTGCAGTTCGTGCATTTGTATGCAACCTTCTTAGCAAGGGGCTTGACTTCTGATGAGCGCACGACCATGCCAGAGATGCTCACAAGCTTATTTATCAAATCAGCGTTTATTTCACGCAGGCCCTTTTGCACAGTATAATTGCCTATCCTGACCCGGATCTTTTCACGGATCTCTTGCTCATAGTCAGGATGGATCTCGCGCAGGACTGATAGGACTGCTTCGTTGAATGCCTCAAGATGTTCATCGGGCTCATGCGTTATCTCTTTGGCAAGGAGAGGGTTGTAAGAATCGAGATCGATATAGTCTACAATAAGCGACTGAGCACCTGACGCCATCATGTTATTTATCTTATCAAAATACTTGTAATTGCTGTCGCGGTCTTTGAATGCTTTGAGGAACTTTTCCAGATCGTTTGCAAGGGCTGCCGTGGTCTGCTGCTCAGACAAACTTCTTTAGCACTCCTTTTTTGAATTTCGTTGAAACCTTGTTTATCAGGATGTAAAGCTCCTTTTCTTCCGCAGATAGTTTGCCTTCAAGCTCGGGGGAGAGCGATGAGGCGGCAGCAAGCTTGACTATTTTTTCAAGTCTAGAGGCTACAAATGTATTTAGGGAAACAATCAGGTTTTCTCTTTCCCGCTCCTTCAGACCTTCAAGGTAATCGTTGACCCTTACGTAAAAGTCAACATCGACGCCAGAGAGGTCATGAGGCTTTGCAATGCGCTCGCGATTCATAGTGCGTGATATGTAGCCGGTGACGTCGTTTGAGTGAATTTCGACTGCACCTTGCTCGACAAGGATCTTGGCAATCCAACGCGGGAGAGACGACATATCGCCTTCTTTTGCATCAATCACAATGTTGCTGACGCTCATCTTAGCATCTTCTTTATATGTCACCCTGACCTCCTCCAGCATGTAGCCTAGCTGGTAAATGCTTTGAATAGCTTCAATCTTTGGCTCTGAGCGGGGGATATCGGCCATCTAAGAGAGCTATTAAGAACGGAGTACTTATTATATATCATACCAGCACAGCTTTTGTAAAGCTAGTAGCTAGCTACAATAGTTGTTTTTATTATATGAATTGGCAGTTTGTGAGGCAAAAAAGCAACCTATTAATGGTTTAATAACTTCAGTGAAAGCGCTTGGTAATGGAGTCGGCCAAAAAAACAGATCTAGCGAACCTTATGTGGTCTGAGAAATACAGGCCAAAGAAACTAAGTGAGGTAGTTGATCAGAAGGAGATAATCAAGGGTATAAGCAACCTGATTAAGAGTCCTGATATACCCCATATGCTGTTCGCCGGACCGGCAGGAGTTGGCAAGACCACCACTGCGCTCTGCATTGCAATGGAGCTGCTAGGAGAAGAGTGGAGGAAGAACACGCTCGAACTTAATGCATCAGATGAACGCGGCATCAAGATGGTACGAGAGCGTGTAAAAGAGTTTGCTGCGTCAATTAAGCTGGCAGGTGACAAAGAGTTTGGTAAGCCCAAGATAATCATACTTGACGAAGCTGATGAGATGACTTCTGAGGCCCAGACTGCACTTAGGCGTATAATTGAAGACAGTGCAAGGACGACTCGATTTGTTATTATCTGCAATTATCTATCTCAGATAATAGAGCCGATACAGAGCAGGTGCGTAGTATTTAGATTTACACGCTTACCAAAAGAAGATGTTATCGATCATCTGAAAATGATCTGTGAACAACAGAAGGTGAAATATGAAGAAAAGGCTTTAGCGCAGGTGTATGAGGCAACAGGTGGCGACCTACGCCACTCCATAAACATCATGCAAGCTGCAGCCGGCATGGGCTCAGTATCTGTGGCAAGTGTTACAGCAGCTATCGGTCTTTCTGGCAGGTCAAGCGTGGGCGAAGTGCTGCGCCTTGCAATGTCTGGCAGGTTCAATGACTCAAGAGCAAAGCTTCTTGAGTTGACTCAGGTCTATGGCATGTCAGAGGGCGACTTTATGAAGTATGCAAACGAGGAGGCATATAAAATGAGGATCGAAAAACCAGAGGAGTTTGCAGCTATAATGGCAGAGTATGACTACAGACTTACTGCTGGTGCGCATCCAGAAATTCAGCTTTCCGCACTGCTCGCGCAGCTAGGCAAGCTGGCTAAGAAGTAGCTTGGGAAGTATATGGGATGCCTAGTAGTTACAATAGAATTTGCTCAGTATGCCATCGTAAGGTAAGTTAGGTTTTTGTGTCCTTCTTTTAAGCATAAAATATGTCGTGTGATTGTCTACACATATCTGCAGGCACCTCAGAGAGAGAGAGAGAGAGAGAGAGAGAGAGAGTAATACTCTTATCTCATTTAGTAGCCATCCAGAGCTAGAGTACCCTCCGTATTAATGACATAGCTAACCTGAGAATTGAATACCAGAAGGGGCTTGAGAGTCAGAGCTTACTCCGCACAGCCAGCTAGTATTCTTCGTCAAACTCTTCGCTGCCCTCTTCTTCTTCCACCTCTTCAAAGTCTTCCTCCAGCTCTTCGCGTTCTTCGGCGCTTTTGTATGGAAGATCTGCTTCGCCAGGCACGCCACACACCGGACACTTGAACTCTATCGTCTGACCCTCGAGGTCTAAAGGGAACTCTTTGGAAAAGACCTCGTCGCATTTTGAGCACACAAGTGTAGTCTGGATGTTCTCCTGGCTGAACTTGTGTGATTGCACTCTAAAGGTACTATTTGCCAAGTATTTTCGTCCTACGTACAGGAAATCTCCTTTTTTATAAGCGTTCTTTGACATCAAGTATCATTTCATAAGGAAAATTCTACTCATCCTTACGATACGAAAGTTCTGCAACCTAAAGGATGCCAGTATAATTACTGTCATGTCCTATGATGTTAAACAACTGATACAAATTTCCTCAAGAAGCGTAGATGCACATTTCTCTTTCCTGCTTCTTTTTGATAGGTGTGTGTCTCTCTCTCACTGACGCAAATTTCTTGCCATTTCTTGGCTAGTATACTCGCCGACAGAGAAGACTTTTAGTTGCAGTTGATTCATAGCCATTCAAATTGAACGGGGGTGTACAGTTTCTTTCGTGCATCATCTAAGCTGCTTCGTTCAATAATTAACCCTTGTAATTTAAGCTCCTCTACTGCGCTTTGCACCGTCCTCCTTGGAAGATTAGTCATATTCATGAGCTCAACCTGATCAATTGGATGCTTTGATTTCATTACAAAATAAACAAACTTGGCTGCTGGGCTTCCTCCAGGGTTCTTGCTAAGGTTATATACGCTAAATGCTGCTTTTGTTGGAAATCCTCTCCTCTGCGACTCCACAGCAGATGCGGCTTCAATTCGTACTTCAGCTAAGTTGACCCGTTGACCAAACTCTGCAATCAATGCAGACTGCTGTGATTCCAAAGGAGCTTCAATAATGAACGTGCTTGGAGGAAACTTTGCAGTCAACGCGCCAACGAAATTCCACCTTATGAAGCCTTTTTCGTCATAAATACCAACATTTATGCCCTCATTTGCTTCAAGTACGACTTTATCGGAACCTAGTTTGACTGCTTCTTCGATTTTAGCTAGAGTAAGATCTAGCGGAAGCTGATGCCTTGGATCTTTCTTGCCAACCTTCCATTGAACATCAAGTTCTTTGGCGAGTATGCTTTCAGTAATCTTTCTCTTTTGTTCAAAGTTCAGATTGGAACTATTTTCTCCTATTTCTATAATATCAAAGCCTATCTTTGCTGCTTCTCCAACGAATTTTTCAAACGCGTTTTCTGCTATCATATGCTCAGAAATGGTGCTTCCGCTAGAAACCTCAATGTTGAGAGCATGGTAGAATTTGATCTTCTTCTTCAGTGTCTCCTCTGAGATGAGAAGTGGCAGAATTCCGTATATCTTTACAACATCAACAAATGGTGCAAGCACTTCAAGATTTTCCTTATCCAAGCCTTCCAGCTTATCTATGATATACGTTCTGCCTTCGTTTCTTGGTTTTTTTGCGTCTATTCTATTCTTCGCATATTCTTCTAGCAAATCTCAGTATGTATATGCAGAACCTTCATCTATTTTGAACTTTTGTCCTGGGGTAAATTAGTTAGGAAAATAATTCTTCTAGTATCAAATTCTAGGATTTAATCCACTTTACAGAAAGTAGAAAGATATTCTATGTAATAAAAAGTAGTATAATGATCATACAGTTAAGTTTACTATGGATTCAATTCCTTTTCGATTCTCGCATCATGTCTATTGCCTAGCTTATCTACGCATCGCGCAACATGCACACATCTGTGACGAAAAGTATCAGACATGATCAGAAAAATGCTGATTAGAGAATCATAACGCATGGCTGATGGTCTAACTAGCATTTAATGTGTGTAATGAGATTCTTACGTATATATAAAATGCAAAATCTTTCGATAGCCATCTAAGTCCTATCGCCATTTCAAAATACTCTCAAGCCAAGAAATCAGGGTTATGAGAGAAACATTACTATATTGATATATTGATTGAAATATTGCACATATGAACGCGATTATATTTGCAAGAAAGTATTTAGGTCATATGACATAATAACACAAACGAGTACTTCTTACTAGCCCCTTCTCAGCTTGTCAAGGATGGATTATGTCCTACCTATATTCCGAGTTTTTGATATCCAGTCTGTTCTTGGCACATTCTGGAGCATTCTCCAACAGGTCAATTGAGTATAGCTATTAGTTTGAATTTATGACATACGCTGATATGGCACTGACCACGCATATGTTGTCAGTTTCTTGCACAGATTCTACATTTTCTGCGTCAAAAGATGCAGTATTATTTATGCATGCCCTCCTATGCCATTATGAAGAATGCAATAAAATTTGGCATTGCAGCTGCAATTGCCATTGCAGTTATCATATCATCTATTACAACACCTACTCCTTCGCCAATCCTAGGTACAGACCTTTTCGATAGTGGCACCAATATGCAGGCAAGCGAACAAAAGACTCTAAGAATCGGCTATTTTCCAAACATCAACCATGCACAGGCAATCATAGGACTTGGTAGAGGCGATTTTCAGAAAGCTTTAGGTGACAACGTAGAAGTTACAACACAAATATTCCACGCAGGTCCAGCTGCTATAGAGGCACTTTTTGCAAACCAGATTGATGTTGCCTACATTGGTCCAAATCCTGCGATCAATGGATATGTGCAATCAAATGGAGAAGCTTTAAGAATAATCTCCGGAGCTGCTAGTGGCGGTACGGTGTTTGTTGTAAGAAATGACTCAGGTATTAATTC
>JALYGW010000033.1 GCA_030776915.1 Thermoproteota archaeon | reverse complement strand
ATCTAAAATGGGGCCGGGATTTGTTTGATTGGTAATGATAATAATATCTCTAGCCTAAAATACAAGATACAGATATATAGTAACTAAAATAGCCTGTGTATCTAAATACAAAAAATGCAGACTTACATGTGTTGTAAGCTTTCTTGCATGTAACATGTATGCATCTCCTTTTAGTATGAAATGCGCCGTTGTGCTCATTTCTCTTCATCGAGCAGCTTGGCAAATATAATGATACTATGTAAGAAGTCTTGCAGCAAAAGATTATCTACTTAGATTATTTTGATATAAGTATCAGGTTTCGAATTTCCTTTAGTATGACAGCCAAAATGTCTGGAAATGGGTGGTGGTGGTCTGCCTTTGAGTCAGATTACCTTGTTCCAGTTTGAGATACTAGTCTATGTAGAACAGCTTGGCCACTTCTGGCAGGATAAAAGTGTAGTGAATATAGCACAGTCTTTGGAATTACATACATTACAGTAAAGGGATCGGTTGCGAAGAGAGAGATCTCTGCAGTTTTGCCAAGCTTTGCGTCTAGAATAAACAGAATATTATCTTCATAACCTACTTTTGACAGCGAGGGAGCATACAAATAGAGGAACTTGTCTTTTTCGATTGCCTCCAAGAGCACAGTGTTAGTGTAGTCCTTAGTGCTCCAACGCTTTTAGTGGCAATAGCCTTCATTGTATCATATACTATGTCTCCTTAAATATCTCTACGGTAATTACCTCCTTGCCACCTAGCTTAACCATATTAGCTCACAGTTCTTATAACACGATTTTGGGCTACTTTATAGCAATTTTGTTTATATTGTATGGAATCACATGACATAACATGTTCTTACCTCTCCCTCCCCCTTTCGTGCTAGCTACGTTATAGCAGGAAATTCTTAGGTTCTAAATTAATGCCACCATGTAGAAACCTGTGTGATAGACTAGCATATCCATGCTTTCCCTCGCCTAGCCCATATGCGTTGGGCCTTAAATATTGTACAAAGTGTGCCAAGTATTTTGAATTTCATGCTATTCGGTGTCCGTGCTGTAATAGACAACTAAGAGGCCACAGCAGAGGACGACGACACAATAGAAGGGCAGCTAGCTAATGTTAGAGGTCTATCTTCAAGATGAAGACGCAATAGTCAGTATAATAATATCCAGAGAAAATAGGATAAATTGCGACATATGTAATCAAGAGGCGTTCATCTTTCAAGAGGAAGGTAACTTTTGCCTAAATTGTTGGCAGGATAGAACGGAGCCAAATATCGCTTAAGGAAGGAAATAACAGGTTATGGCAAAGATCTTTGAATCTGCTTATCGTATACCGACGATATTTTGAATGAAACATATACATAGCTACTATTTCTTTTGGGTTGCTTGCTTTGTCATAAATCCAGCACGATAGCTTATGTATCCATCCTCTCAGGAAATTTTTACTCGATGTTCTAGTAGTCACATTCAGATGTGTTAAAGTTTCATTTTGATCCTATAAAAGCTAGTGATAGAAAGGATAACATTCAGCACGCCTCTTCAAACTAGCCACTTTTATTAATAAACAGGTAGGAGTCGATCAGTATGATGCAGAAGATGATCAAGAGAAATGTGCAGAGGATGCTAGAGGGTCGGGACCCAGCGCACGACTTCCAGCACATCATGCGTGTCTACAAAAATGCCAAGCTGATAGGCCGGCGTGAAGGCGCTAATATGGAGGTATTGCTTCTAGCAGTCTTGCTGCATGACATAGTTGTCTATCCGAAGGGAAGCGCCAAATCCTCAAGGTCGTCAGACGACAGTGCGGACTTGGCAGAAAACATCCTGCAGAGCTACGGATACTCTCAGTACAAGATAAACAGGATATCCTACTGCATACGGTTGCACAGCTACTCTAAGCGATTAGTTCCAGCAAGCCTTGAAGGAAGAATACTGCAAGATGCGGATAGGCTTGACTCGCTCGGTGCGATAGGGATAGCGCGCACGTTTAGTGTTGGCGGCTCTGAAAAGAGGATGTTCTACAAAGCTGACGACCCTTTCTGCAGATCCAGCAGAGAGTTAGACGACAGGCAGTGGACTCTAGACCATTTTCAGACAAAGTTGCTGAAATTAAAGAACTTGATGCACACCAGAACTGCCAAGAAAATTGCTCAAGAGCGTATGAGATTCATGATGCTTTTCATCAGGCAGCTACAAAAGGAAATCATCTAGCTATAATCTACATAATACCTGTAGCGCTTTTCTACATCCTTATTCTCGCCTGCAAGCACCTTTGCAATTTCCTTTTCAAGGCTTTTCCTTGCCTGTTCACGGAATTGATCGGCTGCCGACGTCTGTGGAAAAGAGGCAAGTGTATATTCAAAGTGTCTCATGAATTCCACAACCTTATGCCGGAATTCTTCCTGAGATGGGTGCTTGTTGCCCCCTATCTTGAACCAAGATGTCGCGCAAGCAGTGGAGTAGAGCTTGGCAAGATCTTCCATCAGCCTATCTATCTCAAAATAGTCGGTGTTCATAATTGTGGTTATCTCATACTTGCATTAGTTGTATGTGTATTTCTGTGTGTATGCATCAACACTTGACAGGTATGCTTTTGACTTGATGATAGGTGTATATAGAGGAGATATTCATTCGTGGAAGGCATATGGAGATGTCTAAGAATTGAGGGTAGCGAGGGCAGCGCCAATCTATATGAGTTACGCTATCATAGGATTCTGTCAACCACTTTATCATATATTCCACATGACTCTGATGTCTACTCATTCTGCTCCAATCTTTCATCTGTGACCACTAGTAGTCGACAAGTGACATCTTTCGTTTACTCCTTCTCTTCCTCCTGTGATAACTTGGCAACACAACGCCAGAAGATTCTATGGATTCAGTAGAAGTTAGGTGCGCCCACCTCTACAACAATCCAATCCTTTTGATAGTCATGTAATAATCATTCCTGATTATTATACCCTAAATTCTTAAATTGATGGTTAGAGATCTATTTACATACAAGAGACTAATGGTAAGAAAAAGGGTGTTAAACAAAAGGGCAGTGATAATAGCATCATCTCTTGCTGCCATTCCTTTTACTGCACTGTTAATTGCTGCCGCTACTCATAGACGAAGACGTAAACCGCTACAAACAAGTAGGTTTTTAGGACAGACCAGATCAAAAACGAGTGTTATTGCTACTACTGCTACTGCTACTGTTACTCACAGTCATCAGCAGCAAAAGGAAAAATCACAAGCGCAACCGCAACAACCTTCTTGGCAAGAATCTGAGACAAAAAAAACAGCGACACCGACTACTACAGCTGCCGCCATCATTTCTACCAACAAAATTGTTGATGACAAAGATATTACTACCCCTGGAGTAACACCATCGCCAGTGGTTCCTCCAAGTGATTCTGAAAGCGCAGTAGTAGTTCCTTCTACTTCTTCTTCTTCTTCTCAAACTTCAAAAGAAGAAGAAATGTCAGTTTCTGATGAAGCTAGGAAGGCAGGACAATCGCTGAAAGAATTGATCGTCACAGCTATCAAAGAGGCAAAAGATTCTGCAAAGGGAACAGGAAAACAACTAAAGCAACAAACTATCGATATTGCTACTACAGCTGATTCAAAAGATATTCAGTCCTTAGGAGACAATGTCAATTCCTTAGTCAGCCTCTTTGAAGAGACGATGACTGAGATCCGTAAAGAACGCTACAACGTGCAGATAAAGTTGTTGGACAGCTATAAAGATCTTTTACAGACACACATCAAGGTAATCGATGCAAGAGGCAGAATGGCAAGTAAACTGAAACCTGGCGCTTGACGCACATTCTAATTTTCCAAGCTTTGTATTTTCAACATCAGTCATAATTACTGCCTCTATTTCTTCAAAGGCGTTATCACATCTTGTAGACTACAACTAGATTTTTTTGTATGCTGGGCAAAATGATAAGCGATATACATTCCTCTTATAATCAACTGAGAATATAGATCTATATCAAGATAGTATCCAGCGTCTTGGATTTATTAACTAAGGATTGAGTATAAAAAGCCCTCCCTCAAATTGGTTTAAATCTGCCGTCATGAGATCTCTTGTTATCTACTTGAGCACACAGAAAGATGTCTCAATTTCTTTGACTGAAAGTTCCATAGTAGCAGGGAATGATCTCCATGGCACAGTGGTCATCAACTACAACGGGAGATTTGACAGCGTGGTAGTAAACTCCCAGATAGAGAACTCAAGCGATGTATTCTCCTATACTAGCTTCAATGGGAAAAACATCAAACATCCTTATGCACGACTATCGATTTTCAAGTCAGAGCTTGCCGGTAGAAATACCATCAATTTTACTGCCATTACTAACCACGCTCCTGCTGAAGGTGAATACTCTAATGCTAAATTCCGCGTGTCGATAATACAAGAGCACAAAGAAGTGGTAAGCGACATCGCCTATACAAAAATAATAAAAGCTTAAGCGAAGCTCTCTACGATTTCGACACTAGCTTGCATCCATGGATGCGGTTCGCAGTGATATGGGTATTCGCCAACCTCAGTGAATGTAAATTCGAATGTTTCACCGGGCATCACAAGTGATCCCAACTGCTGAGTTGAGTCAAAAGCTCCATTGATAAGATCGACGTATCCGTCGTCTGTAGTTACTGTGTGGCCGGTGACATCGTCGTTGGTCCAAACTACCTTATTTGATATTTCTATTGTTCCACGCGCGTCTCTTGGAACAAAAAACTGGCCGTTGGTTTCAAGAGAAGAACCTTCTGCAATGCTCACTTCGGTAACTTCAGGAGGATTAAGCACCTCTTCTGGAAGGATAGGCCTCGCGGTGGCCTGTGGAATGTAGACAAACTGGTAGTAACCCATGCTTACAGCAACTGCAACAACAAAAGTGATGACGCTGATGCCGCCGGCGTGGTTTACCATATAACTCGATCTTAGAGATCGAAGATTTTCACATATAAAGCTTATTTGTTAGAGAACCTTTTTGTCCTGGCCTTCTTTGCTGCCAGCCGATGTAAGGTGAGCATGGTCTGATGGTGTCTGAGCAGTATTGCCGCTGCCACCTGCTGCTGCTCCGGATGCTGCATGCTTTTGCTGTTGTTGTTGTTG
>JALYGW010000032.1 GCA_030776915.1 Thermoproteota archaeon | reverse complement strand
TCATATCAACAAAACTAATTACCTAAAAGGCTATCAAGAGAGTAGTCATGGGGCTAAGGGTGGTATTCTAACAACGGCCGCAATCGCTCCTAAGAATCTATCCATCCTTATCAAATAGTCTTTTCATCAAAGACGAGCAAAAAGCAATAGAGTAGGCCGACCAGACCTAGACTCTTTTATTCTTACCTTCAAGAAAAATATATTATAGCAACCTTTATCCTAAACTTGATTTTTGAAACGGTAGATTTTCTTAACAGCATGGCTGCTGGGGACATCTTAACTGACTAGTTCGGTTTTTTCACTGAGAAAGAATCGCTTTTGACATAAAAAAAGGCCCCAGCAAGGAATTGTTTCTTATTTTACTCATCTCTGACAACATTTCTTGCAGCTATATCTAGCTAACAAAACCACTTCAATTATGCAATTATCGCCATAATTTGATCGCAAACATCAAAGACAGATACCTTGACAAATAGAGGCACAACTAAAGAACCTCAAAAGAGCCTATTCACAATATGCACGTATTATGATTAACCGTAAAAGGTCCTATCAATAGGCTTAGGCATGGCATATGTGATGTTTTTCTTCATCGATTCGTACCAATCCTCGACATCCTTTGTTATTGATGGACGTACGAGTCTTAACGCGTTGGCAAAGTTTGCACTTGAGATGACATCAGATCTGTTCTGGAGAGCTAGGACACCAGCTTCTCTACAAAGAGCAACCAAGTCTGCTCCGCTAAAGTTCTTTGTCGACTGAGCTATCCCTTCCAAGTTTATGTCTGCTGTAAGCGGCATATGCTGTGAGGTTATCTTCAGTATCTCAAGCCTTGCCTTCTCATCAGGTGGTCCCACATAGACTATCTGGTCGAGTCTGCCTGGCCGCAACAATGAAGTGTCGATTAAATCTGGCCTGTTTGTAATGCCAACTACTATCACTCCTGCGCTTCCTGCATCATCCATTTCAGTCAGTATCTGACTGAGAACCCGTTCGTTGCCTAATACGTCATCTTCATGCGCCCTTGGCCTTGCAAGAGAATCGAGCTCATCAAACACAACTATGCAAGGTGACGAAGCCTTGGCCTTTCTAAAGATTTCCCGTATAGCCTTCTCAGACTCGCCGACCCACTTGCTGAGCACTTCAGGTCCCCGCACGACGATAATGTTGGCATTGCTCTCTGTGGCTAATGCCTTAGCAAGGAGACTCTTGCCTGTGCCAGGCGGACCATAGAGCAACGCTCCTCTTGATGGTCTAATGCCCATCTTGGCAAACTTGTCTGGTTCTTTGATCCCGGTTATGAGGCTGTCGTGCAGAGTCCTCTTTGCTTCATACAAGCCGCCAACATCCTCCCATTTGACGCCTGCTACTTCTACATAAAATTCCCTCATTGCCGTCGGGATGATTTCTTTCATCCCTTCCCTAAAGTCGCGATCAGTGATCATCATGCTTTCAAGGATCTCACCAGAGATCCTTTCACCCTCTAGTTCGATCTCAGGCAGGCTACGTCTTAACGCTTTCATGGCTGCTTCTCTGCACAGTGCCTTAATGTCTGCGCCTGTGTATCCATGAAGTCTAGCCGCAAGTTTTTGCAGGTCAATGTCTTCTGATAGTGGCATACCACGCGTGTGAATCTGCAGTATCTCAAGCCTGCCCTCTATGTTTGGCACACCTATTTCGATTTCCCTGTCAAACCTACCTGGCCGCCTTAATGCTGGATCCAAGCTTTCCGACCTATTGGTGGCTCCAAGTACAATAACTTGGCCGCGGTCGGACATGCCGTCCATCAATGCTAGCAGCTGTGCCACCACCCGTTTTTCAACGTCACCAAACGCCTCTTCTCTTTTTGGAGCAATAGCGTCAATTTCGTCGATGAATATTATACTAGGGGCAGATTCACGAGCCTCCTTGAAAATATCTCGTAATCTTGCCTCAGTTTCGCCATAATATTTGTTCATAATTTCCGGCCCATTGATTATGAAAAAGTTCGCCTCAGACTCTGAGGCCAATGCCTTTGCTATAAGTGTCTTGCCACAACCTGGAGATCCGTACATCAAGATGCCACTATGAGGCTCTATCCCGAGCCTTGCAAAGACTTCAGGATGCCGCATAGGAAGCTCGACTATTTCTCGTAGCCTTCTTATTTGTTCTTTCATTCCACCTATCTCTTCGTATGTGACGCGTGGCTTTCTGTCACTTGTGATCTCTGCCATTATGGTGAGTCTTGTTGAGTGCTCGATTCTAGAAATGACCTTCGGTATCACTCTTTGAACGATAAAGTCCATCTGGTTGCCCAAAATGACTACTGAAATTTCGTCACCCTCAGTGAGGGGATAACCTTTGAGCCTATGCTTGACAAAATCACAAAACTCCTTGTCGACTGTGATATTGCTATTGCCTAGCGGCATCAAGATGACACTCTTTGCTTGCCTGCATTCTATCTTTTTGACATTCAAAAGGTCGTTGAGTCCAGCGCCTGCATTCTTCCTTGTCTGACCATCTATTCTAATAATGTCTCTTTCTTTTTCTTCCTCATCCGCTGGCCATGCAGTCACTGCTGTGGTGCGCTTGCCCAAGATCTCGACAACTTCTCCGGCCTGTATTCCTAGATGTTCCATATGGCGTGGATCCATTCTGGCTCGCCTCTTGCCTACGTCGCGATGCTTGGCTTCTGCTACTCTAAGCTGGATAGGGGACGATTCATCACTTCCAGCGCGCATCTTTTTCAATACTCAGGAGCCTCCGCCATTATAAGTAATGTTATATTACTTCATTCTTACTGACTGCCTGCTGATATTCGTTACCTCTATCTCGCCTACACCTTCGACACTCTTGATAGATTCTTCAAGCTTGTCCATTTGTCCCTCAGCGTCATCCAACAAAAAGTCGCCGACAATTGCTTCCAGCCCAAAGGCAATTGGCTCCATTGAGCTGCTTTTCATCTCCATTCCTTGTGGCACAGATTTCTTTATCGACTCGACAACATTTTCAAGGTTGGAATCAGCCTCAGCTGGAAGTATTCTTATCCTAACTACCAATCGCGTCATGGCTATGGACCCTCAAAACCGCAACCTATACACTTATAGGGTCTTGCAAACTCACGGCAGCTCTCGCATCGCCACATCAGAACATAGCCACAATTTGCACAATAATACTTAACACACTCGTCATTAGGCATAATTGGCCTGCCACATGAACTGCAGACTGGCAATTGCAATGGCTTGGACATCAGTGCTGCTTCTTACGAATAAGGGAATTTATATCTTCCTTAGCTCTCCGGGATTAAGCGCCTTATTTCGCTGCCAAGCAGAGCTTTGGCCATTCTGGCAGCGCCTTTTGTCCCCAGGATCTTAGCAAGTGCATTCGAGTGAAAGTCAAAGTCGCCATCTATAGACGCCTCTTGAACACTCTCTGTTGGTATCGCAGCAATCAGGTCGTCTATAGCCTTGTTGTCCATCCGCTCTAAGAGCCGGCGCGCAAGCAACATCTTGTCAAATTCGGGCTTGAACATATACAACCAGTTGCTTTCGTATCGCTTTAGCAACATCTGTTGCTTCTTTCTATCATCATTCTTCATTTTGTCTGCTGCATCTACCAGAGCACGCCCAGCCAGCACTCCGCCCATGCCGCAGGTGTAAATGCCTCCAGCAGTTGTAGGCTTGCTCTGGCCTGCTGCGTCACCCACTATTATCATCCTGTCGAATACAAAACTTTGCAATGGCCCATTAATCCATATCGGTGCGTAAACTTTGCGCACTACAGAGTACTTTCCCTTGCTATCAATGAACCTCTGTAGCGCGCTTGCTGCATTAATGCGCCTGCCAGCAACGCCTACTTTGCCTTTTCCTCGACCAGTAGGGATTATCCATGCAAAAAAACCTGGATATTGCTGGCTATTAAATGCGACTTCAATGGTGTCGGGCTCTATCCATGAAGCATAAACTTCATACTGAGCCGAGTGAAGAACGCCATCCCTGTTTTTGCTGATTATTGATGCTATACCTCTTGCGTCTACAAAAAAGTTGCATGAAAAGTCCCCTTCAGAGGTCTTGACTACATATTTAGATCCTTCTTTTCCAAATGATCGCATTGAGCATTTTACTCTTATCTCGGCGCCTTTCTCTTGCGCCTGAAAGGCGATCTGCTTGTCTAATGCGCGCCTGTCTAGGACGATGACCTTTTGCCGTTCTGCGCTGATTTCAAAATAGCTCGAAGGAGAAATGATCTTGGCATGCGTTATTCTGTTGTTCTCTATTGTGTCGATATCTGGCACGATGCCTAGGTTCTGTATGCCAGAAATGCTTACAAGCCCACCGCAGTGCTCCGGAGTGCCAATTTCTGGGTCTTCTTCCAGTACTGCAACGGAAAGGCCTCCAGCAGCAATTTCACGGGCAGCAAGGAGTCCGGAGATGCTTCCTCCTGCAATTACCACGTCATAATTAGGCATCTGGCAAATGACTAGTAATGTATTTTTCAGTCTGTTAATTAAACTATGAGCAAGCAAGCATCAGATATGGACTTTAAGCAGGTAATTATTGTCAGGCGCGATGTCAACATGGGTACTGGCAAGATAGCCGCACAGGTTGCCCATGCTGCGGTTATGGGCGCAGAAAAGGTAAAGGCATCGAGAAGAGGATGGTTCTACTCTTGGTTTGCCGCCGGCCAGGCCAAGGTAGTAGTGAAGGTGAAGAATATCGAAGAATTGATGGATGTAAGAATGCGAGCCGAAGAGCTAAACCTGCCTGTGGTGCAAGTACAGGATAGTGGCTTGACACAGATACCATCAGGCACCATTACTTGCATCGGAATAGGGCCCGCTCCTTCAGACCTTATTGACAAAGTAACGTTCGAGCTCAAGCTCCTCTAATATCGGCCGATGAAAACTATGCCTACAATTATCAGGCCTGTCGCGATGCCTTGAAATACAGTTATAGATTCGCCAAGTGCCAGCGCTGCGATCACTATGCCAAAAATAGGAGTCAAAGAAAACATTGACATTGTCCTTACGGTTCCAATTCTCTTGATGCCTTCGAGGAATAACAGGAGCGCGCCGCCAAACCCTGCAATTGACATTCCAACTATTAGGACCCACATGTCAAATTTGATCCCTGTTATGATGCTTCCTTTGCCAAGTGCTAGTGCTATTGCGATCAGAATAAGGCCGCCGGACAGTGACTTGACCATAGCTATCTTGGCAGGGCTTGCCCTTGATGTGAGACGTCTACTGACGTTATTATCAATTGCCCACATGAACATAGACGCCAGTATCATTATATTACCTGCATTCAATTGAGCGATGGTCTCTAAAGCTTTTAGATCTTCTGTGGTAGCTATGATTAGACCTATCACTACCAAAATCACTGCAAACAATCCCACTCTTCCGTGGGGTTTTTCCCCAAAAAATATTGACGAAAGTGCTATTGTGAATACAATTTCGCCATTTGTCAATATGGCTGCGGTGGAAGCAGCTGTCTGCTGAAGGCCATACATTAATAGCACCGGCGCCATTACTCCTCCAAAAATTATTACGATTAGTACATAAAAATAGTCGTCCCTTCTTTCAAACCTGAATGAGCCCTTTGCGAATGGAATCAGGGCTATCCCCGAGATAGTATAGACTATTGCTGTTAGAGCAAGCGGGTCTATCGTAGCAAGAGGAACCTTTGCTATGCTGAATACTGAGCCAAAAAGAACCGCGGCAAACAACACGGAAAGGTAACCTTTGAGAAGTCGCTGTCCGTGGCTCTCTTCTCCTTTTTCTGTAACCACTGAAATTGGGTAATAATCCTAATTGGTATTTCTGCCTATAGCTTCCGACAAGAGATATAAGGTGGAAAAGCGGCTGCTCTTTTAACCATTGCCAGATTCGTCCCGGAAAAAAGTCACGAGCCCGTCATCAAAAAAGATTATTGTTTATGCTATGATTGGCATTTTAGCCGTTGCAGCAGTCTATATTACCATGTTTTCACGAGGGGTCACTGAAACCACTGCCCCTACAACAAACACGCGAAATGATGAAGCGATGGAGCAGAGGTTCGAGCAACAATTCTGCGGCACTGATACGTCGCCTAATTCCAATGCTTACATTACTGAAGTTAGCCTGCCTACAGAATGTGAAATGCCGGTTGGCATTGCGATCGATGACGCAAAGGTGTGGTATGTATCAACAAAACGCGGCCTTCTTGGCAGCTATGATGGTGCCGCAGGTACATTCTCTGAGTACGAGATCCCATCATGGCCCACCCGTTCATTACCCTTTACAGCGGTGCCTTCGTGGTCGATGTCGTGGACAGTAAAGCTGGATGGTCCCGGCGGAAATGTATGGTTCACTGACCAGAACAATACAATATGGCGCTTTAACCAGTCAACAGAGGCTTTCGATATGTTCAAAGTTCCAGCCAAATATCCTTCTATGATCGACTTTGACTCAAATGGTAACTTGTACTTTATAGGAATAAACTCTCAGGCTCTTTTTTTTGGTAATATATCTAAGATGGAAAATGCAACCTCGGAAGGATTCAGAGAGATTTCACTACCGCTTGAGGACTTCGCCGGGATCAGTTTGGATCTAGTTACGTCCGGCGGATTGGTGGTTGATAACGAGCGAAATGATGTGTGGATTTCTCTCCTTGCTTTCCAACAAAAGAAAGGGCAGCTCTTGCAGTATGATATTGAAACTGACAGAGTTATCCGTATAGTGGATCTTCCGCCCGAACTTGGCTCACCCGTTGGAATGGAACTCGATGATTATGGAAATGTCTGGGTAGCAGATCACGGCACAAGCACATTCTTCAAATACGATCCCACTGTGGACAACATAACAAAATTTGTAACTTCAATAGCATCTTCCAAGATTTATGGCGGTAGTACCCCTCCAAACGCGTACACACTTCCGTACTGGATAGATAAAGGCGGGAACGGGTCCTTGTGGTTCAACGAGCATACTGGCAATAAGATGGCTCGCTTTGACCCGGAAGAGCTTGTACTAATCGAATATTGGGTACCTTCGCAAAACAGAGCTTGGACATTTTGTCCGCCTGAAGCAACAGCATGCGGCATTGCAAATGTTATGCAGTTTGCAGTAGATGCTGAGAATGAGGTATGGTTCACTGAATGGACAGAAAACAAGATCGCTAAACTAAATGGATCAAAGGAGGTGCCAGTTTCAGTTTTGACGCCAGCTGAAGTTGCAGTTGCAAGGGGAGAAAGCACCGAGATCAAAGTGACAGTAACAGCATCAGGCGATTTCAGCGGTGAAATGATGGCGGCTGGAACGTTCACGCCAAATGGGGAACTTGGTAACTCGACTGGTATTTTCAGCGAAGAATCTGTGTCTCTCTCATCTGGAGCTTCAAAAGAGGTTTCATATACCTTTACCGCAGCGGACAATCTAGAGCAAGGGCAATATATGATAATGCTTGGAGCTGGCAATGATGACGTTTCCTACATGAGAGCACTAAGAGTCAATATAATTTAAAAATGCTATGTCTTCTTGTAAGGGAATGTAGGATAGTGTGTATCTCTGTACTCATTGTCCTCATGTAGAGAAAATTTATGATTGAATCCTGAACGTATTGCAGTCTATGAAGTGAAGTCTAATGGTCATTTAGAATGACTAGGCCAGGCATATCGTCGCCTGCTAGGTAACGCAGTGTTGCGCCGCCTCCGGTTGACACATGGCTTACTTCGTTCTCAGCAACGCCAGCTCTCTTCATTGCTTCAAGCGTGTCGCCACCGCCTATGAGGGTCTTGCTTCCACGCCAGTATGCAAGAGCCATGCTCTTAGCTACGTTTATCGTACCATTTGAAAAAGCCTTTACCTCAAACATACCCATTGGGCCGTTCCAAAATAGAGCGCCTCCCCCGTTTGAACCCACTTCTGCTGAATAGCGTTCAGCTGTTTCATTGCCTATGTCAAAGCCAAACATCCCATATGGGATGTTGCCGCTAACCATTGTGACCGAAGCCTCGTTTGGAGAACTTGCGCAAAGGTGATCAGTGGGCAGCAATATCTTCTCGCCATAAGTGGAAAGAGCCTTTTCGACCCATTGCATGTGCTCCTCATCTATAATCGAGTTCCCAGTACTGAGACCCTTTGCCTTGAGAAAAGTAAATGCCGCTGCACCACCTACTATCACCTTGTCTGCCTTTGGCAATAAATGCTCAAGTGCTCCTATCTTGTCCTTTATCTTTACTCCGCCCAACACAAGAGTAAATGGCCTAATTGGGTTTTCCCTTATCATTGAAAGATACTTTACTTCCTTTATCAGATTAAAGCCCGCCAGGCGAATATCAAACATCCATGCGGCACCATAGGTTGAAGAATGCTTCCTATGAGATGTGCTAAAGGCGTCATTGACGTAAATATCTGCGAGAGAAGCAAGCTTTTTGCTAAACTGTGGGTCATTTGACTCTTCTTCTTTGTGAAAACGCAGGTTCTCAAGCAGCAGTATGTCTCCTCTATTCATTTTGTCTATGTGTTCCTCAATTTCTACACCCACACATTCGTTTGCAAACCGTATTGGTGGCCTTGATCTGCCGATGATCTCAGTCAGCCGTTTGGCTACAGGCGCAATAGAATATTTCTGGTCATGACCTTCAGGCCTTCCAAGATGTGAAGCCAATATGACCTTGGCTCCACGTTTTGCCAAATACTCAATTGTCGGAAGAGACATTCGAATCCTATAATCCTCACCTATCGCTCCGTTGTTTATGCTGACATTAAAATCAACTCGAACAAACACCCTTTTGCCATCAAATTGCGAGTCTTCCAAGTCCGAAAGTGTTCTTAAGTGCAAATGAACAATTGGTAAAATGGTTAAGGTTTATTTATCTGTATAATAGAGAAGCAGGGCCTTACCAGAGGACGGTCTGACAGGAATAGCAGTTATTGTTGCTCTTCGCATGTTTTTTGAAACGTTAAATACGATGGTCTGTGAATATAATGCAGTATTATCGTGAGCAGCAACAAGCCCTCAGCCGGTAAGCCGGCCGATCTTGTAAATGAAGGCCTTATTGCAGGACAGAAGATTGCCAAGATTTCTGTTATGACCTTGCTGAGCATAGGCGTTGTCGAAATCATAATGGGTCAAATAAGCGGTAGCGTTGTCGCAACAGCAGACGGCATAGATTCACTTTCGGATGCAATGATTTCTTTCATAGTGCTTATCGGGTTGCGCATTGCGCACAGGCCTGCAGACAGGAAATTCCCTTTCGGTTACCACAAAGTAGAAAGCTTTGCTGCCCTCATCGCAGCTATAGGTATGATTGGAATAGGAATATTCATCTTTTATCATTCATTTGAAGCGCTAATCGATCCAAAAGAGATTAGGCAGCCAATATTGACAATGATCGTGCTAGCTGCCGCAGGTGGTATTTCCCTTCATAGAGCATTTCAAATGAATTCAATAGCGAACAAATACAACCTCTTGTCGTTGAAGACAGATGCCAAAAATTCCATAAAAGATGGCTCTGCATCTGTTATTGGTTTTTTCAGCGTCCTAATTGCATCGCAGTTTGGCTTTCTCCAGATGGATGCAATAGGAGGCATGATAATTGCAGGTTACATCTTTTCAGTGTCATATATTTCCCTCAAGCAGTCCTCGCTGATTTTGGTGGACTCATGGCAGAATCCAAAATTGACTGATATGGTGAAGCGGATAGTAGAAGAAAAGTTCAAGGAAGAAAATATCAGGGTCAAGTCAGTGCTGCTACGTCCAGCAGGAGCACTGGCACAAGCTGAAGTACATCTTGAGATCGATGGTAACAAGAGGCTTGCAGATGTGGAACTATTGCTTGTTATGATAGAAATGTCCATCCGCTCACAGATCCCTGCAATAGCAAGAATATCCTCAATACCGCATTCGCATCCACAGCAAAAACAAGAAACGACAGCAAGAAAGTTTGGTGGGATTTTCGGTGACAGGAAAAACCAGCCCGGATCCGTTGTCCGCAAGTAAATTTGTTAGAGGTCGGTTCCATTTAGTCTGCTCAGTTTCTTAGCGGATAGCTAAAATGAAAAAAATAGAATAACAAAAATATTAATAATATCTGCATTGCTGTCTAAATTGGCATATTTTCAAGTTTTTCCATAAGCGTCTCACGAGCATAGAGATTAATAGACTCTCTACATCTCGCTTAGCATACACTGCGCATAGCTATTTTCTCCTTTTGTCTGTCTCAAGCATAGTAGTAGTACTGAAAAGCTATAATTTCCAATACATGGGGCAAGAGATATTATATTATATGCTGCAATTTTGTTCATTAGGCACTGGCTTTTTTTGTCTGTTGAACAAGAAATTGGTACCTAGTGACTCAACTCTACGTGGCTGCTCAATTCATCGTCAGTCTTGAAAGCTTCATTGCAAAGGTTACAGAGGAAGACGCGCTTCTCCTCTCCTGAGGATTCTTGAGAAACAAGAAATGGTTTTTCTTCTTGGGCTCTCGGAGGGATTTTGGGCATATTGATCTGAAATCTGCGCACGATATTTGATGGGTCAACTGTAGGAGCGCTGCTGAAGTGATAGTTGTAGGGGTCTGGCGCTGCATCTCTCTCATAATTGGTCTTTACCGTCTCTTCTGCGATCTTTAGCCATACCACCTTTCCGTCCCAACCTTCAACCCTGTGAAGAGGAATATAGTACCGATGGACATTGACAAGTCCTTTTTTTACGACTATGAAATTGCGGCTTACTGCTTCAATGTCTCCTAAGTCTTCGTCATCACTTGTATGTACTGACTCGTTGATTAGGTCGGTCCAACTTGAAGGCTCATCAGGCACATTGAAGGTACGCTTAAAAACTATTTAGCAATTCTAATTGTCAGCAAGCTGGATCTGCCAAATTTTTTAACGTGCAAATCTGTTTGGTTTGTTTACTTTCGACATCTCAAGAATGCTGTATACTTGGGTAGTTGCTTTCATCCTGTTCCTGCTCTAAAATGCATCATTTTCGAATTGGTGCTAGCGAGAATTAGGTTTGAAATTTTTGCTTTTATACTTGATGATTCTTAGGTGCAGAAGGAGCTGTAAGTTGTTGCTTATTTGTGCCTGTTTATAGGATTTACATGCATTCCGTCGTGATGACATGCTAACAAAGGTACGAGCTCTTACACCTTGGATATATTGTTGATTCCGATCGTTAATAAATAAATATCAGAACATGCTTTTGTTGTGGACATTAATAGCAGCAAAACACTACCTTCATTCCAAAGAAGGTTCTTGGTAAGTTTATACACGTTTCTAATCAGCCTCTCAAACGACCAAGTGGGAAAACACTGATATTCTTTATGGGTGCGGGATTCTGCGTTTTTTGCCCGAGCGATGGGCTATTGTGAGCGCGCTTGGCAATTTTGGCAGCTGGCAAGGACTTGTAGAGACTGCAAGTGCTGATCATGATGAAAAATACCTCAACATTCCAACTGTCAATTTTGCGACAGCAAAATACACAAGCGACTATGTAGAGTTTGTTGGAGGTGAAACTGCTGACATGAACTTTGAGCCATTGCAAGAACTTAATGAAAGAGACTATGAAATTCCAGACACCTTCAACCCAGACCAGATAATTCCTTTCCTTCTGATCGATGGGCAGTTTATACAAGTGGGCTCCTCTACAGTCCGCAACTTCTGGAAGGCATGAACCATGCAAAGGTTAAAGAAGAGGTTCAAAATCCTGCATTAATAGTGTAAGCAAGGCCATAAAAGCAGAAGTAGACAACATTACTGCGCTTATCTGCAAGAGCATGGGCGGTAGGGCAAACGCATGCGACAGAGAAGACGTAAAGTCGTTGGCTGACGAGATTTGATTTGATCTAATCTTCAGCTATTGCCATTGCCTGCTCTTTTAGCGGCGTTATCCTGGTAATTGTTGGCCGGCCGATCTTGCTTGCTGCCATCTTAAACCCGTCCTGTGCGAGTTCAAGATTGGGAGCAGTGACATATGCTTCGAAGATCACTTGACCTGGTCTGATCCTCGCGGCAAGACCAGTTGACTTACCAAAAGCCCTCCTCATTCCCTCCTGAAGTCGGTCTGCGCCTGCAGTTGCAATCATTTTGTTCTCTCTGAGGAGCACATGGGGATATACACGCAACATGGAAAAGAAGCTCATTTCCCCTGCTTTTGCCATCCTTTTGTTTGCTGCAAGCCTAGCGGCTTCTAGGGCATTATGCCGTATCTGGAGCTTTTCAGTAGCTATAAGTTCGATCTTGTAATCATAATTGTCTCCTGCGAGCCCAGATGAAAACCTAGCGATTTTCATCTGCGGCTTGCCAGCTATATATTCTCGCCTTACATACGGCATACCACGAGTTTCTCGATAATTAGCACCCTTCATATCTCAATGCACCAAATCTTGGGTAATAATCAATTTTGGTGATTTGCTCTGATTTAATCGTTATGTCATCCTCCTAAGAACTATGATTTTGCCACTAGTTTAGTTAATTAATCCCCTTTACAAGATAGCTCTGATGTCATCCTCCCCGCCTGCAACTAGCCCCCGACCGTTGTCTGAGAAGATAAGTGAACCGGTAGTCGCCACAGCAGAAGTACAACCCTCTATAATAGATGGCTACTTGGCAGGCAATCGCAAGATAGTGGTTGATGAAACTCGCTTCCAGGATGAACTGCGAACCAAAGGTTTTGGAGAGAAAGAAAACACTGAATTCATTCTTAAGCCATATGAGGCTTTATATCTATTTTACATAAAACGCCTAAAGCTAAAGAACAGACCAGCCATAGGCTTCAACTCGCTCTTAGAACTACTGCTAAAACACAACAGGAACATTATGAGCGAGTTTCTTGTTTATCGCGACCTGCGAAGCAGGGGCTATGTGGTGAAGGAAGGTTTTGGCTTTGGCAACGACTTTCGGGTATATGAACGAGGTGATTACGAGAAGAAGCCTGCAAAGTATGTCGTCTTTGGTATAAATGAGGGCACGAACACTAAAGCCAAAGAGTTTGCTTCGGCCGTCAGCCAAATACAAAAGATGGGCAAGGAAGCAGTCGTCGCAGTAATAGAGAGGAGAGGCGAAGTAATATACTACAAGGCATCAACAATACACTTTACGGACAATAACAATTACAACAATAATCCGGTAGCAAAAACAATCGATAAAATACTCGACTGAATGTATATACGGATTAGATGTGACAACATCACCTTGATATTCAAAGAGATTTTCTGCTCTGACTGTAAGATGGTACTTGCGAGATACTCTACAAAATACTTTACAGACCTTAACATAAACTTGCTTGTACGATCACATTTTTCTACGCACATTAAGAAGGGTCATTCCATGGAAACGAGGCTTGTAGAAACAGATGACTGTGATACCAAATAGATTAATCATAACAATAACTTGTAAGCGATTTATATTCCGAAGAGCAATAACCATGTATGCGAGAGCCTAGTCTCTGCGACAGAATTATCAAGCTTGACCGCAGCATACGCTTCGTAGGTATCATCAATAATAGAGGCGAAGTCATTGAAGGTGGATTCAAGCAAGGGATCGAGCCTCTGCTAAATGGGACTGATGAGCAGCAGATGTACATCCACTCGCTGTCGAACCTCACAATTCTACAATCCTACAGCGATAGACTTGGAATGGTGCGTTACAGCCTAACTGAGCATGAAAAAGTTACACTCATGACTTTTCCCCTAAGGGACGGTATACTCTGCCTTTCTGCGATGCCCAAGGCTAATATGAATAAAATTCGCGACAAAGTGATGAAAGTACTTAAGAGTAGGAGCACTAGCAGTGCCCGTAGCAGTAGCATTGGCAGCAACAAGGTAACAAGAAAAGAAAAAAAATAATATAAGAGAAGAAAATCCAAAAACTCAAAGATATATGTTTAGCAAGAAAATTTCCCAGCTTGTACCACAGGAAGACTTGTTCTCTTTAATATAGCTGGTTAAGCATTCCAATCTCGAGGATGCTCAAGTTAGGTTCAACTGCATTATATGAATCACTTAAATGCCTCTGATCTAGGACCAGTTTTGCAAAGTATACAATCACACAGATAGGATTTTTTATTTGTTTGCTGTTTCATATGGTAGGCTGTAGGAGGATTATGACGACGTAACAGTCCCCCTATTATCTGCCAGCAAAGGCAGACGAGATGAAGAGTATTTAACCGGACTGCCGAATCCCTGTAGCCTAAGCATAGGAGGACATGAACCTTCCTATGCTTATCAGATCTCAAAAGCACTTCATGTTTTTGCAGGAGCGGGAGACAGATCCTCCAGAGATGTCTCGAGTGAATGAACATTATGAGTTGTTGAAGATAATGCTTTGATATGCCACTCATACTTATCTCTTCTCGCCCTCCTGTATCGAAAAGAAGATAAAAAATTCTGTCCCAGAGATGATTCGTCCCAGTATTATTAAAAGAAAATTAATATCTTTTGATGCTTCATCACCGTTCGTCTGTATTAATTATGTAGATCCTACTTGTTGCTCTGGGTGAAGCTCCTTTACGCCTACTATTTACTACCTTTCCCTCAGCTTCTATTATCTGGGTTCACAGAAATCGAAATATTGCTTATTGCTACTCTGATATACAGTAAGGACATGCCAACAGATCAAGTTACGCAACGGGAAACGTATTGCACTTCCTGCAAAGAAAATGTTCCTATTACAGATGCAACCTATGTAAGGCTTGTCAATGGAAGGGCTATCATCAAAGGAAAATGTTCAAGGTGCGGTTCAGAGTTAATCAAAGCAAGCATAATGCCGAAATCATCTTCCTTGACATTTCTTAGAAAAAAGAGAAGAAGAGGCAAGAGAGCTCTGCCCATTCGTTAATCTCGGTTACTTGTTTTCCGTTTTTTCTTTTGTGGTTTATTTCCTTCTTATGCTGCTCCTGCCTCTTTTACATCCCTTATTTCGAGCCTGGCCAAAATGTCCTCGATGGTTTGCTCGTCTTCAAGTTCGTCCGTAAGTAATTTCAATGCAAGCTGATATGTTCCATGATCTCTGTCTTTTGTTGCATTTGCAAG
>JALYGW010000031.1 GCA_030776915.1 Thermoproteota archaeon | reverse complement strand
GGTGAAGCATCTCGGCAACAGCATGATTAATGAGCAAATGCAGTAGTAATGGAAAGTGTACATCACTAATAAACAATATTACCGCTAAGGAGACTCTTGCTGGCTAGGCCTGACTGCTAGAGTTGCGATAACTTCCATCGTATGCGCTTCACGCAGGATCGTTAGTTTCAGATCATCACCTACCGACTTTTCCATTTCCACATAGGCCAAGATATCGTCGATCTTTCTTACTGTATTGTTATCGACTGCAATTATCACATCGCCCCCAAGCTTCATTGGTATGCCATCAATGACTGTATCTTCATTACCTCTTTGAATTCCAGCCTTTTCGGCAGGACTTCCGGCTACTACATCCATGACCAAAAAACCACGGGGCTCATCAAGACCGAGGCGGTCAGCTACGCCCGGGGTCATATCCCTGCCTGCGACCCCAAGCCATGGATGCTGGTATGAGCCTGTAGTGATAAGCGATGGTACGACCTTAGCTATTGTGTTTGACGGAATAGCAAAGCCGACACCAGCAAACTGGCCTGTAGCGGAAAAGATGGCAGAATTAATGCCTATCACCTCACCCCTTATATTGAGCAAGGGGCCACCGGAGTTGCCGGGGTTGATAGGGGCATCAGTCTGTATGATATTAGGAATCGTAAAACCTTCCTCTTCCTGCGCAGGGATCTGCCTGCCTACTCCGCTAACTATGCCGCTAGTCAGAGAGCCAGAAAGTCCAAAGGGATTGCCAACTGCAGCCACACGCTCACCTACTTGCACCTTAGAAGAATCTGCAAGCGACAGTGGGAAAAGTTTTTCCTTTGGCACCTCTTCCACATAAAGGACTGCGATATCGGCAGATGGGTCTGAACCTATCAGGGAAGCGCGATATACAATGCCATCTGGAAACGTTACGTCCAGCCTATTACCTCCGCCGCTGACAACGTGATTATTTGTAATGATGTGGCCATTATCATCATATACAAAGCCTGATCCGAGCCGGGATTCAAAGACATCTATCTCACTGCTGTCAGCTATTTGAACGACCGACCTTTCTACTTTCTGAAAAAGATCTGGCAGGGACAGTTCTGTGTCGGAAGGATTGACAATACCCACTTGACCGATCTGAAATGCATCATTGCTGAGACCTCTCCTTCCATCTGGAGTAGTTGTTTGTAAAGGATCACTCAGAAACGGTACCACACTGCCAACTAAATCATCGACATCTTTGAGCTGCGAATATACAAACAATATCACGGCAGCGGCAATAATAATTGACACGGCTAGAATAGCCTTGTTCAAAAGTAGGAAAAATTATTGCATCTTATTCTAATAATCTTTTGCACGATTGAAAAATTATGAGGTGGCCATCTGCAACGACTCCCGTTTTCGGACATGTTTTTGTATTTCATGCTCTAGTCGTTTTTCTTTTCCCCTCTTGGCTACTACTACTACCGTGCAAATTGGACAGGTTGGCATACTGCACGACTGGGGACTATATTCCTCATAAATGCAGTCCTTTTCAAAATTGACGAGTTTTAGCCTGCTCTTTACATAGTGCCACCCACCTACAGGTAATAACTGAGATAGCACATCCCTTCCTGCTTGGATTTCGTGAACATCCAGATCCGCTACAGCTATCTGTATTCTACGACTCACACTCTCTATGTCCTGCTGGCTTATACTACCAGGTACGCGAAGACGCTGGATAGTCATAGATTTTGGAAGCTCAATCATGGGCGGTGGAGAATTTTCAACACTACTAACACTATTAACATCATAGCGCTCTACGGCTGCTTCTTCTATAGGAACCGGAATATGTTCGCAAACGATCGAGACAAACTCCAAGACCATAGGCTTACGGGAAGCAATTCGGTCCTCTTCCTCCATTGATGTATGAATATGCCGTGAATTGTGTTGTCTATGAAGAGAAAACCCTTTGTAGGTTTTAAGATTCTGTACAGCCTCTTGCTCGGCTTCTTCTTTTTTTAGAAGACGCTCTATGTATATACTAGGCTGTATTGCCAGGCCTTTTTTACGCCTCCTCATTCTCACTGTTCTCATCCAACATTCTTTGCTTGACTATTTGCTGATGTAAGGTGCACTTAGCTCAACTTCGGGCTCTTCTTCAAGGTATTCTACTAAACGCGTGTAGTATAGCAGAAATTCCCTCCCCTTTTCTGTTGTCCTATATACCACTCCATCAGGAGACACATCCTGTGCGATCAGCCTCTTTCCGATCAGCTCTCCGAGATAGAGGTGTACCTGCTCATAGCTGAGATTGGCTCTGTACATTATATGAGTCTTTTTTATTCCAGAGGTGGCAAGCCCTAGCACATCGCCCATTATCTGAATTTTTCCCCTATTGTTTTTGCGTTCGTACATCATTTCCATATTCTTTAGGTTATTAGATAGATTAGGTGTATGGTGGAACAGTCGTTTCAGGCTCCCATTCCATCCATTTATAGGGTTTATTTTTATAGCTAATTCTTATGATACAGAATTTTAGGCTTTGCTTATTATATATTTTCTATCACGCCAACTAACTGCGCCTTTCTTCTTTGCATCAGCAATCGCCGACATAAAGCTCAATGAAATCAGAGCACCACTCAATGGAGCAGCAAATGCATACACAGGGCTTTCAAATACAGCCAGCCGGCATTGCACTGCAGTAGTAACCAGTATCAAAGCAATGGCTGATATTTGCAGTCCAAACAGTATCTGGAAGGATGTGTTTCCAGCAAAGCTGGCTACTAGCAGATACGGCAGAGATGCAAAAGGTGCAAATAGGATGAAAAATACAGCCATGGCCATCATATAGGCATTTAATTTGTCTTGATAGTAAACCGGTATCATAAAGCGGCGAAGACCTTGCCACAGAGTTGGAAGGTCCCGTGCCCATACCGCCTCTATGTGGGGTTCGCCTCTGACCATCTTCATCCGGAACTTGCTAGCCTTGACCTTGCCGCCAAGTGCTCCGTCCTCGACCAACTCCTCCTTTACTCCTTCGTGAGTGCCGATGGCCTCATAAGTACTTCTTGTGACGATGAAAAAGCTGCCAAAAAAATAGCCGGTCTTAGTGGTTGGGTCGTTTACCCGGATTGGCGAAAAACGTGTGTGCAAAAATGTTGCAAGAACGGGCAGGGTCATCTTTGTCCAAAAGTCGTTACAGATGAGCCGAGGAACAGCGGTCAGTGCCTCGAGGTTCTCGGACATGAGATGTCCAACTGCAAGGGACATTGTAGTAGGCGAATGTTTACTATCAGCGTCTGTGAACATCAAGAGTTCACCCCGAGCCCGCAGAAACCCTTGATAACATGCCCAGTTCTTGCCAGTCCACCCCTCCGGTTTAGGTGATGCATCAATGTGCACGACGTGCAAGTCATTAGCTGCTGCATAAGCCTTCATTATTTCACCCGTCGCGTCGGTTGACGAATCATTGATTGCAACTATTTCAAAGTTTGGATAATCCTGCCCAAGCAGGCTGTCAAGACAACGTGCAATATAACATCCTTCGTTCCGGGCAGGCAGGATCACGCTTACTTTGGGGAAGCGGCTTACGTTTGTCCGGTCAAACGATTCAAGCATTGGAGATTGCCTAAATGACTTGGTCATGTATGTAAGGAAGTACATCCAAACGCCAAATATGCCGGCCATTATGGCAGTCAATATCAAGTTCGTTATTGTAAGGGCAAGCTCCATTGCATCATCTAGGAAGAAATAGGGCTATTTATTCGACTGCTTTAGCAATGCGGAAAAGCGCTTCATCAGTTCCTTCTGCAATGTGTCTTTTCACCATGCCTGTGAACAGACCTAGAAGTCCGGTCAATTTGATGTTCCATACTACATCGATCCTTGTCTTGTGATTGTCTAGAGGATTGAGCAGGATGGTTTTGGTGCCCCTAATGGGACCCTGTGTTATCATTATTTCAACTGATTTTTTTGGGTTGAACAGGATGGTCTGACGGCATTTTGAGTCTTTAAACGCGATAGTGACCTCGCGCTCGATCTTGTTCTCGGCCTTGCTAATATTTTTCACGGTTTTGGTGCCACGCCAGTACTTAGGCTCATTGTCAACGTCTGCAACAATGTTCCATATCCTGTCAGCAGGGGCAGACATTTCCCGGCTTGCATTGATGGTTACCATTACCTTAATCAATAATTAGGTCTAATAATGTATAATAGCATTGTAATTTTCATACAAGTCGTTGTGGTTGAGAGATGTTAGTTAAGGACAAAAGCAGTAGCCACCGCCACACATGCAAAAATGTTGATTATGATGATTATGATCCTGACTTGAGCGTAGACTTTACCTTACTTTACAACTGGACTATATGACAATTTTCTTTCCCGCCCAAGTTGAACTTGCATTTACAAGACCCTATGCCGTGCGCACCTTACAGTAACAGAGTTTAGAATGTCTCTATCTTTACATCTGAAACACGAAGCAAGGCAGTGTCTGCGGTAGATATGTTGTTGTTGTTGTTGTTCTTTCTGCGGTCATGTTAACTTGGATTACTGTCGATTCTTTAGCCTCCAAAGCTACCAGCTGAAATATATGCATATACTATATATTATTCTTAACGAATGCTTATTCGCGTCGTCTCATCAGGATTGAGCTTATCCCAAAAGGTGCCAAAAATGACGCCAAGCAGAGCCCAGAACATACTGATGGTGATTGCGCTTGTTATTCTAAAGCCGATGACCAGATCTATTGGTGCATTTATTGGGTCAGGGTTTGCGGGCATCGCAAGATATGCTCCTGCCATTATAGCTACATATGCCGAGGGAATTATCGCTTTCTTTGTATTCGAAGATGCCATCTTCCGATACAAGAATGCAAGCCCAAGCGCGCTAAATCCCGATATCGCCAAAAATGCAACATAAAGACTCTGTCGGTAATAGATCGTTTCAGGATCTCCTACTGCAGGAGGGTTTGGAGGATATTTGAGCGCAGGCATCAAAAATAATACGAACCACATGATGCTGGCAACAATGAGCGCCTTCTTCTTGTTGTTGGTGCCAGAAATCGAGCTGCGTGTATATGCAAAGACAATTCCATACAGCGATCCTATCGATAATCCCAAAATAGTGCCGGCAATTATTTCGCCTCCTTTTTGCCATAACCGGTAGGCTGCAAATTCAGCCGGGTTGATTACTTGGCCGCTTTGAGCGGTGTTTCGCATTTCAAGTTCTATTGCCTGCTCGATATAGGGCTCAACTGCAACTTGGTTGATAGCACCCAGGATAGTTCCTGCAATCGCTCCAGCAAGGAGTGTAATAGCAATAAAAGTGATAGCTTTCATAGAGGTCTAGGAAGGTTAGTTAGTGACACGGAAATCCTGCTGCATGTCTCATGTCATGGTAGAATTCATGGGCCCAATTTGTCCCCCGCTCGTCGCCCCCAGCACCATCAGCTGGCACGGTAAAGCCAAGTATTTCACCCTGATCAAATCCAACTATAAAG
>JALYGW010000030.1 GCA_030776915.1 Thermoproteota archaeon | reverse complement strand
CTTATTATTAGCCTCTAAGTGCCTGGAACACTTCTTGACTGTGACCCATGGGCCTGACTTTTTTGAAGATCTTGACAATCTTGCCCGTCTTGTCAACAAGAAAGGTGGACCTGTTGACACCCATGTATTCTCTTCCCATGAATTTCTTGAGTCCATAAACGCCATATTTTTTTGACACTTCATTCTCAGTATCAGCAACAAGAGGATAGGGAATGCCCATCTTTTGACGAAACTTTTCGTGCGATGCTTCATCATCGGGTGAGATACCAACGATCTCAATGCCAGCATCTTTGAATTTTCCATATTCCTGGGAAAATTCTGTTGCTTCTGTGGTGCAACCAGGAGTGAAATCTTCTGGATAGAAATAGACTACGACATCTCTATTACCACGAAGATCGGACAGATTGTACGTCTTTCCATACTTGTCCTTCATAGCAAAGTCGGGTGCAACGCTTCCTTCGATAAGCTCGAGCGGACTTTCTTGCATAGTATAGATAAATGGGAAAAGCAGAATAAAAAAGTTCGTAGTGAGGCATCATATGTGTGTGCGACCGTAGGATTCTTTTTCTGCTATTGACATTTTAATGCCCACAATACATTGCAGGATGCGCCACAAAAAATCGCGAGTGGTAATATTATTTATTATCATCAGGTCTAACCAAAGACAAAGGTGTAAAATACAAAATTATCGGAGCGCGGGATAATCTCTATTTCGCGTGCCTCCGGCTTGTCTGTTCTAACCAAATTGTACATGAACGGCCATTCAATGCTGGCGATGCTTATGTCGCCCTCAAGCTTGGCATCTCTGCCCAGCTGCTCTTTTGTTAGGTGATTACCGTCAAGCTTGATCTCCATCTTCCCCGGCTTGCCATCAGATGTCCCGATTATGCCGTGCACTCGCTTGGCAGCATTGTATTTCATTATCACTGCTGCATTCTGATCCTTGCCGCCAGGTCTATACTGTACTCCCTCACGCTGCCATATCCAACTCCCACGCAGATATACGATATTAACATCGTGCAAGCCGGGATCGACCATGACATTTACACTATCTGGCTTGACTGTCTGGTTATTGCCAAAGCGCCGCAAGCGTGAATAGCCTACGCATATCTCAGGGGCCATGCCGTAAAAGTGCATGCCATATATATCGTAAATCTCGTCCTTCGGATCCTCCTGCTCTTTTCCTTCAACCAGTTTGTTTCCGGCCTCTTGTAGTAACTCGACAACAACATCTTCAAAATCTTCCATGCCGCCGTAGCCAGCATGTTCATAACGGATTAGTCCATTATGATCTACAAAGACATGTTTTGGCCAATACATATTGCCATAAGCTTCCCATGTCTTGTTGTTAATATCAAATGCAACTGGAACATCACCGATGTTATATCGGGAGAGAGCGCGCCTGATATTGGCAAGGTCCATAGCAAATTGATATTCAGCCGAATGAGCCTGAACCACCTGCAGTCCATACTTTCCATATTTTTGCTGCAGGCGCCTCATGATAGGTATAGTCCGGAGACAAAAGATGCAAGTATATGTCCAACAATCGATGAGTACGACCTTACCCTTCAAGCCTTTGATTGACAGTGGCTGAGAGTTCGCCCAGCCTGTTACTCCTTTGAATTCGGGGGCTGGAATTGCCGGGATAAGATCCATGTGTACATCCTGCAGAGGATTAGACAGAATATAACTGTACATCTGTATCGCTTTCAAATGCTCGTGAGAAAAAATATTTTGCTACTGTGGTTCTAGTCCCCAGAAAGGCATTAAGACAGTAAATTGGCAAGAGAATTCTCCTTTACACCCTATGACATAAAAGAGCAATCCTACAAAACGGAATTAGGAAAGCACATAGCGATGAGTGGAGAGAGCCAATGCTTACAAACTTACTAGAAGGACCTCCTTTCAATCAGGCATTTAAAAGATCATTATAATGAATTAGCTCCTGCTGCTGCCACCTCTAATTTGCTTTCAGTTAGACTTTGTTCTATCTTTATCTATGAACAATGATTGAAGCACGGTATCGATAACCTTCTTTTTTTGTGACTCAACTTCGCTTATGTCAATACATGGCAAATCATTTTCTTTGGCAAAATTAGAAACCTTTGGGGAATATGATATCGCCAAGCACTTTCTTCCAGTCATGTAAGCAAAAATCAAAGAATGAAGTCTCATACACATGCAGAAATCTGCCTCATTAAATTTCTGCATGATCTCGATTGGATTATCTATTTTCTCAATTTGGAAGTAATCGAAATACTTCATTAGACTCTTTATCTTTTCTCCAAACAAGTCATCTCTTTCTAATGGTGATTTCTTGT
>JALYGW010000029.1 GCA_030776915.1 Thermoproteota archaeon | reverse complement strand
AACAGGCGGCATACTTGCAGTTGACGTTGAAGGCAATCCATTACCAAATCCTGTACTTGTTGCGCAGGTTAACGGTGAAGAAGAAAATGGGGAAGAAGAAAATGGGGAAGAGGAAGATATTGGAATGTTACCCTACTATTATTCCTATGGCTTACGAAACGGCTTTGGCATGGCCTTTGACCCCATCACAGGGTATCTATGGGATACAGAAAACGGACCAAATTGGTTTGATGAGATCAATCTTGTGCTGCCGGGATTTAATAGTGGCTGGGCAGCTATACAAGGACCATCTTCAGCACCAGAGAATGAGGGGGCTGACCCAGAAGAAGACCTAGTGGACTTCGGCGGAACAGGGGTTTATAGAGAGCCTGAATTTGCATGGCAAAATACAGTAGGTGTGACAGCGATCAATTTCCTAAATTCCACAGCATTAGGGGAACAGTATGCAAATGACATGTTTGTAGGAGATATAAACAACGGCAGGCTATATCATTTTGATCTAAACCAAGATAGAACAGGTTTACTTCTTGAGGGAGTGCTTGCGGACCGAGTGGCCAATAATGTTCAAGAGTTGGATACTGCAATATTTGGGACAGGATTTAGAAGCATTTCAGATATTGAAGTTGGACCTGACGGTTATCTGTACATATTGTTGTATGGGCCTGGAAAGATATTTAGAATAGCTCCTGCTGAGGCAGAGGATTGAAAATGATGAGGAAATAAAGAGCTGCTTTTGCTATATTAGCGAAAAATTTTGCGCCGCGATTATTATATAACTCCCCCGCGCTTAATTGCGGTTTCTTGTTTCTTGTTTTCGTTTCGTTTCGTTCTTCTCCCTGACTTTTAATCTTTGTTATCGCTAAGGATCATCTCATCTTGCTTATTCTTGTCTTGTTTGTTTTAAGCATATATTGTAAATTCTTATTATTACTTAGCGACCAACGTATTAGCTTATCAGCTCTTTGTGTCTCAACATTGGCTCAAATCTCTAGATGGAAGTCAAATATTTGAACCTCAAATGCGATCGTGATTACATTGGAACAGAAAAGCATTGCCTTTTAATTGCAATTGAGCCAAAAGTATTTGGCAGGTTGCATGCGAAGCAATAATTGTTTAATATAAGCTCGGGTTACCAAACCAGTATGCCAGGAGCCTATGTTATGATAAACACACTTCCAGGCATGGAAAAGCCAGTCCTTGACAAGATAGCTCAGATACCCGGCGTCGTGTCAGTCGAGGGTGTCTATGCCGAATTTGATCTGATAGTGAGAGTGGACGTTCCATTGGGCAATACAGTAGAAGTTGTAATCAATGAGATTAGAAAAATACAAGGCATAAAGTCAACAAGGACCATATCATCCATTGATGGCGAGCGCAGTAGCGGCATTGGAATGGACCACCTCGGGCCACCATCTGACTAAACTCTAATCATTACTGGTAGTCATGCAATGGTCTATCTCTGTGTGTGTTTATCTTCGATTCCAGCTGTTTTTTGTGTTCAGAAAGTATGTGCTTGTTGGCACATTGATCATGCATGATTCCTATTTCGCAAAAATCACACGACGTGACAAATTCTATCTGGACAAAACTCTTCTTGCAGTAACTGCACTTTTCCGCTCCAAGATCATAACGGGACATTGGCTTGAGCCATGGGTCGCGCCAGAGAAGCGACATATGTATATATCTCTCTCTACGACTTCTCGAAGTGGCCATATTTGTGTTTACTTGTGCTTGTCCATGATCTCATACATGCGGTTATACGACCGCTGTAGGTCCTGCCTCTTTTGCATATTTAGCTTGAGTTTTTGGAGCTCGGCCTTTAGATCATTGCTGTCGTTTGCAACTGCAAGCCTTGCAAGTGTTGCTGCCTCTTTAAGATATTGGTTGATGTATTTCTTTGCATATATGTTCTCGCCAATGAGAGCAATGACAAGGTCAGGCTCCTCCGTAAGTATGCTTTCTGCAATAAGCGACTGGAGACCAAATGTGGTACCTGACACTTGCTTTAGCATCGAAATGTTGCCTGATGACATGAGCCTTGCAAAAACTATATTTACAAAGTACGTCAATCCAAGCACCATAGCTATTGACCTGTCATGCTGTTTGGCATTTGGCAATACTATCACATTGGCCTTTTCAAATATTTCCTTTGCTATCTTGACTTCGATTTTTTCATTCCTAACAGGAACTAGAAGCATCCGGGTTTCTACTTTCTTACTTGCTCCAGGGCCGAACATCGGATGAATGCAAAGCGGTCGAAGGTTGTTTGGGATCTTCTTCAAAACTGCAAACGTCTTGTTTTTCACCGAGGATATTTCTGCAATGCTAGCCCCATCCTTCATGTTTTTTGTGCATTCTTTGACGACCTGTGGTATCTTTTGCACCGGCACACAGACAAGTACCAAGTCTGCATCCTGGACGCAGTCGAATAGGCTCTCTCGAACTTTGACCTTGCTAGAGGTTTTCAACATTTTTTTTTGGTTGATATCATATGCCAAGACGTCCAGACCGCGCTGGACAAAATAACTAGCGAACCAAGTACCCATTTTTCCTGCCGCGCCTATGATCGCCACTTGCTGCAATTTACAGGTCCTCTCTTATGACCGATTCCATTATGTCAAGCCCTTTTTCTAGCACCTTTTCAGGCTGACATGCAGATATCCTGACGAATTGCTTGTATGAATCCCCAAATCCGCTGCCGGGTGCTATTGCTACTCCTTTCTCTAGTAACTTTTCAACTATGGGTAAGTCCTCTCCCTGTGGCAGCTCAGGATAAGCGTACATAGCGCCGTCCGGCTCGACAAATCTAAGCGACATTTTCTTAAGCTTGCTGCATACAAAGCTAAGTCTCCTTTTCATTAGTTTGATGTTTTCTGATGGGTCCACTTCTAGCGCTGCTAGAGCGGCCCGCTGCATTGGCTCTGCTACGCTTGTAATTCCAACTGCCTGAACTCTTGCCATTTTTGAGATAATGTCTTTGTTTGCTATGCCATACCCCACCCTAAATCCAGTCATTGCATAGCGTTTTGAAAAGGATCCTACTATAATGGTCTTTGCATAATCGTATTCACGTATGCTGCTGAACTCGCCGAAGACATAGTCAGCATAAACTTCATCGCTTAGTAAGTAAAGACCATGATCCTTGGCAATTATCACTACCTTCTCCATTGTTTTGTGATCAAGCACCTTTCCAGTAGGGTTGTTTGGGTAGTTGAGTACAATCATTTTAGTACCCGAATTAATCATGCTTTCCAGTTGTTTAGTATCAGGGATCCACCTGTTTTCAATGGTAGTTCTGAGTATCTTTGTCCTAGCACCTATAAAATCTGCACATTCTTTATACGCAGGCCACGCCGGCTCTATCACTATCAACTCTTGTCCTGCTTTTAGCAAGGATGTAATTGCGCTGAAAACAGCAAAGCGGCCGCCAGGCGTCACTATCACTTGATCTTTGCTTATTCGTCTTCCTTCCTTCGCGGCTATAGCATCCCGTAGCTTTGCGATGCCTTGAGCATCCGTATAATGGTAATACTTCATCCTGAAAGATTCAGCAAGCGCAGCGCCAACTCTCGCAGGTGGCGAATAGTCGGGTTCGCCAACCTCCATATGTATTATTTTCTTGCCTGAAGCCTCAAGCTGTCTTGCCTTTGAGAATATGCTAAGGTGTGTCTGCTTTTCTACTCGCATTTGAGCGTTCTTTTGAACTTGCACATGCTCTGACTCTGCAAGCAAGACGTTCAGGAGCTGTAGTGCAAACTCTGTACTCATTCCGATCTCTTCTGCCAGCAACGTGACTCTCATCCGTATCTCATGTTCAACCTTTTCATCCCTGATATCTATGCCAAGCCTGCTCTTTACTTCTCCGATATTCCTTGCTAGTTCTATACGCTCCTGTACAGCGCGCATTATCTGTACTGTCACGCCAAGGATCTTGTCACGCAGTATGTCGAGCTCTTCGTTTGTATTATCCATTCGCACCGTCTCACTTTAGCACCAATGGTATTAGACCTGACCTGATGGCGTGATCCGCCAAAACCATCGAAACTACACATTCCACGACAGGTGGAGCCCTTGGTACAACGCATGGGTCATGTCTCCCCGGCACAATAAGATTTGTCTGCTCGTTTGTAGAAATGTCAAGTGTTTGCTGCGTTTTGGCTACCGAAGCCGCTGGCTTGAAGCCCACCCTGACGACAATAGGCATTCCGTTTGATAGTCCACCTAATATCCCACCTGCATTGTTAGTCTTAGTTATCACTTTGCCATCCTCTATCAAATAGCTATCGTTATTTTCAGAGCCGCGCATCTTGCTCCCTGCAAAGCCAGAACCAAATTCCACAGCTTTTACCGCAGGTATGCTAAATAAGGCCTTGCTGAGATCTGACTCAAGCGATGCAAATATGGGCTCGCCCATGCCGACCGGCAGGCCGCTGCTAATACATTCAATTATGCCACCAAGCGAGTCGCCTGATTTTCTTGCCTGCAGGATCGCCTCCTTCATGCTCTGAGCAGCTTCCAAGTCGGGGCACCTAACTTCGTTCTCATATCTAGTAGCAATATTTTCTTTGGTCATATTGCGTGCTCTGATGCCGCCTATCTCGGTGGTATAAGCCACTGTCTCAATTCCAAGTGTTAATTTTAAAAGCTTGGCGGCTATAGCGCCGGCCATCACAAGAGTGGCCGTGAGCCTTCCAGAAAATCTTCCACTTCCTCGATAGTCTGCAAAACCGCCGTATCTTACCATAGCAGGATAATCTGCATGTCCGGGTCGTGGAATATTTTTTATCATCTCATAGGGTTTGGCATCTGAATCGTTGTTCCATATAAGCATGCAAATTGGGGCTCCCGTAGTGAAGCCATTGAAGATACCCGATAGGATCTCGACTTTGTCTTCTTCTCTCCGCTGTGTAGTTATAATCGACTGGCCCGGCTTTCGTAGGTCAAGCAGTGGCTGTATGTCGGCTTCCTCTAGTTGTAGGCCAGCGGGACAACCATCTACAATTATCCCGACACACCTTCCATGGCTTTCACCGAAGCTTAAAGCGACAAACCGCTCTCCTATCATGCTGCCACCCATCTCTATTAAGAGGACTTGATCTTGTTCTATATATTGCCTTTTTGTTATTCTCTATCTGGAGCTGGAGATATTCTTCCTCCAATGTTTCTCATATCCAATATAAAATTGGGATAAGAGACATCTACGGATTGAGCTCCGGCTACTACCGATTTTTCAGTCATCATAGACGCGATTGTGAATGCCATAAAAAGTCGGTGGTCATTGTGTGCTTCAAGCGATGCATTTTTTATTACCAGAGGTGCAGATATCCTTAGGCCATCACTAAACTCATTGATGTGCGCGCCAAATTTTTTGAGCTCGGCTGCAATGTTTGATACCCTGTCTGTTTCCTTTACCCTAGCATGAGCGACGCCTGTTATTGTGACCGGACTTGTTGCCTTGAGTGCAAGTATCGAAACAACCGGCAGGAGATCGGGTGTATCAGCCAAGTTAAAGTCGCCGCCTTCTAATCTGTATGCACCACTAATAGCTACATCGCCTTTTTCTTCGTCTACTTTTATCCTGCACCCCATTTTCTTTAAGATGTCTATAATACATGAATCACCCTGTGGCATTTTAAAGTTGAGCCCTTTTACCCTAAGTTTTTCTCCAGCAATCGCACCTGCGGCAAGTATAAGTGCTGCAGTTGAAAAGTCGCTTGGCACATCAAATGTCGTGCCACGGTACCTTGTGTTCTTGATGTAGTATTCCAACATATCTGGAGTGTGGTCAATGGAAACCCCAAAGTGCTTCATTGTGGCAATCGTGGCGCGGACATAGGGCTTTGAGACGAGCCTACCGCGTACCTTTATTACAATCTCTGAATTAGCGTAAATGCTGGCAATGAGTAAGCCTGATATGAACTGACTTGAAATGCTGCCGTCAACGACGGTTATACCTCCTTTTATACCTCCGCCCTTTACTATAATCGGAGGCGTTCCGTTTTCCTTTGTGGAATAAGCTTCAACTCCTAGCTGTCCAAGTGCGTCTAGTAAGGGCTGCATAGGGCGACTGCGAAGGCTTTCATCTCCTGTCAGTACGGTGTAGCCGGTTCTCACCAGGCCAGACATGGCAGTTAGTATCCTTATTGTGGTTCCAGAATTCTCTGCATTTATCACATTTTCAGGGGGATTGAAGCAATCGCTGCCCTTTATCCGCATATTTGTAGCGCCATACTTAATGTCCGCTCCGAGAGCGCCGCAGCCGGCTATGGTCGCTAAGGTATCGCGGGCCATTAGTACGTGACTTATGGCAGAACGCTGATCAGCAAGCGAGGCAATTGCTATTGCCCTGTGACTGTAGCTCTTGCTAGATGGGCAGCGCACACTTCCATTTAACCTAGATCTTCTTACTACTATGCTAGTCATTTATGATCTTCACATTCGCTTTCTCATTATTTACTTTGGAAACAATGATCCTCCCCTCAAACTTTGAAAGTGCACCGACAATGGGTTCAACTGCGTCTTCGTACCCTACAGCAGCGATGGAGGGACCATTTCCAGATATACTCGCAGAAAGTGCCCCATGCTCCATGGCAGCCATTACAGGCATATAACTAGATGAAAGGGCAGCAGACGCAAGCACTCCATTAAGCTTCATTGCCTTCCAGTATTGGCCGGACTCCGCAAACCTGAAGGCATCAATGAAGATTTCAGACAGATTCCTGAGCTTGTACACGTCTCCTCTTGAAGTACTGCTCGGTAGGAGAATGATTGCATAAAGGTTCTCTGGCGCCCTCTCCTTGCGGATTATATATCTAGTGTAGTTGTCAGTGACAGTAAAGCCGCCGAAGTAGCAGGCGGTAGCGTCGTCGTATGCTCCCGTCAATGAGACTTTGGCTTCAAGCGAGGAGCGGGCAGCCACTTCAAGTATTGCATAATCGTTAATATCCTCTTCCCGTTCGATCCGGCTACATGCAAGCGCAACAGCACTTGATACTGCACTGGAGCTCTTGAGTCCATATCCAATTGGAATTTCCGAGTCGACTCTTATACTTATCATATTGCTTTCAATGATTTGTTTTGGTATTGTCTTTTGAACGATATTTTTTATTAGCTTATCACCACTCCTACCTGTAATAAACCTAAGGCCATGTCCCTTTTGGAGTTCAACTTCGGCTGTAACCTTGAGTGATATGCCAAGGGCAGATCCCTTTCCGGTGGCTATGGCGTTCACTATTGAAATCGCTCCATGCACTATCGCCCTTGCCTTCCGACTTGCAGTCATGTCGGCTCACCAAATATGCCCAGCAGGTTCTTTTTCATAGCATCCCTAGGAGCAGGCAATCCGGTCCATATCTCAAATGCCTTAGCACCCTGCTCGATAAGCATTTCATAGCCGTATACAACACTTGCTTGTGCATATTTGGCATTTTCGATCAGATCAGTGACCAGTGGACGGTAAACTATGTCGTAGACTATACTTCCCTTCTGTATATGTTCATAATCGATTACGCTAGATTTATTGTTCATTCCTAATGTTGTCGCGTTAACTATCAAATCGCATGCAGGCGAAGAGTCGTGTGCCTTATCGAGGGGGATCACCTCGCACTTCATCCCAAGGCCGGTTCCTAGGTTAGCAAGGTCGTTTGCTCGCTGCATGTCACGGTTTGCAATTACAAGCTTGGCTATACCGTTCTGTTCTCCAAGGGCAACCACCACTGCTCGCGCGGCCCCGCCAGACCCAAGGAGGAGCACATGCATACCCCGAAAATCAACTTGGCGCTTGCGCAATGGCTCAATAAAGCCATGGACATCGGTATTGTATCCTCTAAATATACCCTCTATATTGTTAACGGTGTTTACCGCTGCTGCCTTCTTTGCCGTAGATTCGAGCTCATCGAGGTATCTCATCACTTGTGTCTTGTGCGGGGCAGTAACATTGAATCCAGCGATGTTTATGCTGCGCAAGGACTCAATCGACTCTTTTAGCTCAGCCTCTGGAACCCTAAACGCAATATAGGCGCAGTTGAGGCCTTTTGCTGCAAAGGCTGCGTTTTGCATCGCAGGCGACAGTGAGTGATGGATTGGATCGCCTATGATGCAATAAGTCTTGGTTGAAGCCTGCATTGTCTGTTGCAAATATTGCCAGCCTATCACATATATACCGTCAAAGAAATCACTGAAAGGAATTCAGATTAGATTGAACAGTATGCCTTGCTAACAGATATGAGTAGGGCAGACAGATTTTATATTTTACCAACTCCCATCTTGTAGTACAACTTTTTCATCTGCTGCAGCGTTAATTGTCCGGGCGCTAGCGATTTCTCAAGGCTTGCATAGGTAAAGGGTGCGTTGCCAATTACAGTGCACAATAGCCTTGATATCACTCCTGCCTCACCCATGGCAAAAAAGATCGGTGATAACCCTAAGGCTGTCTCGTACAACTCTAGCACCCTCAACGTGTCGTCGATGCTATGTGCTGTAGTCACGATCTTGACATAGTTACTATAGGTCCTCATCTCTGAAAGAACATCAGCGATAGAGTCACTTGGCGGGGTTTTTTCAAAATCATGCCATGATACAAGGAGGGGAGTTCTCTTCTTCTCTAGAAAGTCTGCGAACTCGTCATTCTTTTTAAGCGTATCAAGCTCGACATCAAGCAGCATAGGTTCTAGCTCCACTAGTCTGTACAGCCAATGCAAGCGATTCTCTTCGGTGTTGGCAAACATGCCTCCCTCACTTCTCGATCTCAGAGTAAAGACTGTCCTGTCCTTTATGCCTCTTGCAGTTTGAAGGGCCTCAGCTAAGAGGTCCGGATTTAGAAAGTCGAACCGGATTTCTACGTAGTCAGCTCCTAGGTCAAAGGCACGATCTGCTTCTTTTATAATTGATTTTGCATCTTCAGGCGCTATGGATACGCAGATCCTGGCGGCCAAGTCACTGGCTATGCACTTAGGTAGAATTAATTGTTTGTTTTATCCTACGCCTGCAGGTGGCGAGCTGTGTGAGCCATGATCTATCATTTTGTGCGCTTCAAGATCTTCTGCCGAGTCAAAAACTCTGCCACAAATGCTACAGCGGTGCTGCTTTGGACTTTTGGACCCGGCAGTTGCAGCTGACATGAATATGTTTTACCATCAAGCTTTATTAAAGATGCGATATGGCTAGCAAACGACGCTGTCTTTCTTTAATCCAGTATTTTGAGCCCATGTGCAATACTTACCTTCGCCCTTTTAATTGAGAGTCCAAATCAAGCTGACTTCGCACTGATAGTGCTTAAGCTGCTAGGAAAAGATCCATTCATATCACAATGATCTTGGTACAACATACAATATCCACTCCTCACGGCCTATTATTATAGTGAGAAGGGATTTTTCTCCAATTAGCGACTAGGGCCTCATTTCGTATATGAACAGGCTCCCTTTCTATCCGAGATTTGGCCAGTTCAACATATTCTTTTACCAAATCGATCCCGATGTAGCGACGGCTAAAGTGATGGGCTACCTTTGTAGTCTGCCCGCTTCCGTTGAAAGGATCCAGTATTAGGTCGTTCTCGTACGAATACAATTTCATCAGGCGATATGGGATTTCTTCTGGGAAAGGGCATGGATGAGCGATGCAGCCAGGTGGCACTGGTGCAATATGCCAGACTGAGTTGGCTATTTCTTTTGTCCATTCTTCATGTGTCGCCGGAAGAATCTCTATCCTTTTTGTCCGGCCACTGTTGACATCTCCCTTGCGTAAGATGAGAATGAATTCATGCATAATGTTTGCACGGTAGTACTTGGGGTAGGGATGGATGATGAAAGATCCGTATCGATTTGTACCGCCGGTTACTTTATGCCAAATGATCTCTTCATGAAGGTTCCATTTTCCAAAGGGCTGTACAAGCCGGGACAGCAGCATGTGAGGTAAGGGTACTATTGTTCCATTAACAACTTCATTTGCTATGACAATGCAGCAGTAGCCGCCTTCCTTTGTCACGCGATAGACCTCATTACCGAAGATATCTGTCATATCATTCACATAATCATTGGTATCCAAGTTAAGCTTGCCTCGGTAATAGGCGCCACTTCCCGACGCATGAATATCATAATCGATCGCATTTCTATATGGTGGCGAAGTTACCGTCAACTGGACAGAATTTGCAGGGAGTGTCTGCAGAACGTCCTTACAATTGCCAACATCTATTTGGTTGGTGATTTCTTGTTGGACAAGCATGACTAAATACTGTCTGCATGCTTAGGTGATTCCTCCAAAGCCCCAATACTTTAAACTAATAAACAACTGACTAAAAAGAAACTATGCCTTCAGCTTACAAAAATGAGCTCGAGCAATGAGAACTCTACCAATTTTTTGCTAATGAGCGCTTCAAATCTAGGATAAAAAGGAATATGTCAGTTAGCAGAATATTAGGTGATTTTCGTTGTCACCCTTTTTCATATCCACTGTATATCCATCTGTTTAATGCACAGCACGTAATAATCTTGTTCAATTGCATTCGTTAATTCCTTGCTAAGACATGACTTGGTGATCCTCAGTTGAGATATCGTCTTTTAGCATCCTGGTTAACGACGTATACGATTTTGATATTAATCGCTCCATTTTCACAATAGTGAGAAAATTCTTTGGATCTGTACAAGAAGGATCATTGAAGTGAGAACTATAGTTATTTAGCAAGATCGAAGTTAATGCAAGGAAAAGAAAGGAGAAGGTGATCGACGAACTTTACAAACTGGAGCCCAAATCCTAGTTCTAGTCCATCTTTTCCTTGTACTTCTCCTTTTACTTCTCCTTGTCGTATTCTTGATCCATGTCTCTATCGGTATCTGACGCCTTAATGGCTGTAGCCTTTGCACCAGCCTTAATTTTGTCAGATGCGTCCCCGATTTTTGAAGCCATGGTGCCTTAGATATATTACATCAAATTATTTAAGGGGTTACTTACAAGATTCGGTTTCATATTCCCTCCTCATGATAGAAAGGTGTCAGCTGCCTCCTAGTTATTGCTCCTGGCTTGTTGTAGAAGTTGACAGCTCGCCTGTGTAATATGTACCTAGCATATTCAATCACAGTATTTTCATCCAGGTCTGTCAGAAAATCTTCATGAATAAATAATAAGTGTCATCTAGTTTCACCTATGGTTATTTTGCATACTGACGATTTAGTGATCCTTTTTCATATAATAATGGCAATAGAACATGTAACAGAAACATAGAAGTTCAATTGC
>JALYGW010000028.1 GCA_030776915.1 Thermoproteota archaeon | reverse complement strand
CTTTATCATAGGGACCACGTTTGCAGCAGCAATTATAATATTTAGAAAAGGCCGCAATCAATTTTAGGCATAAGGTGCTAGTTTGTATGTAATGCAAGCACAAAAGGATATTCTTGAAGATCAAGTGCCAGAGTACGGCCTTGAGGCGCTTGTGAGCATAATTGATGACAACAAGGCGCTGATTGCAGCGCTCAAGGAGGCAGGCGAGCACTTTTCTATATTCAAACAGCGATTGGATGGGCATACGATCTAGATTATTGAAACTCTGCGGCCCTCTATCTTTATTCTTCCTTCGCAAAAGAGTCTTACAGCTTCAGGGTAAAGTTCATGTTCTTGCTCAAGTATTCTTGCTGACAGGCTCTCTTCATTATCCCCTTCTATTACTGGCACTGCCTTCTGAAGTATCACAGGTCCCGAGTCCATTCCTTCATCTACAAAGTGGACCGTGCAGCCGCTGACTTTTACACCATACTCAAGTGCCTGCTTCTGTGCATGAAGTCCGGGGAATGCGGGCAGGAGAGCAGGGTGGATGTTCATGATCCGCATCCTGTACTGTCTTACAAACTCAGGGTTTATTATCCTCATAAAACCCGCAAGGCACACAAGCCCTGACTCAGGAGTGACACCATGCTCGTGCAGTTTGGTAACTACATTTTGGTCATAGTGCCAGCCCTTCAAGTCATCAGATGGCATTATCTTGGTAGGTATCCCGTATTTTTCTGAAGCAATCTTAAGCCCTGCGGCCCCTGGCTTATTTGAAATTACAACGCATGGCTTGGCATTTCTTATCCTGCCTGACTTTATTGCAGCCAAAATTGCATCCATGTTGCTCCCCCTGCCAGAGATTAGCATTGCAAGATTGATCAAGTGTATTTTATAACTTGTCTGCCGCATATTCTTAAACATCGCTAGTCAGTTCCTCTTACTATGTATGTGGCAGGCTAGATTTTTTAACATCGCATAGTGGAGATCCTGAAACTAGATCTAAAAAAATTATGTAATATTTTCAGGTTCAAAATTCTATATCAATTATAGTACCTGACTTGGTAAGCATAGTGGGATAATAGGTTATTTCAAGCGACAAGCTCCTTTTAGCTTGCTTATCTTACGGTATCTAAATCTTAAAATACTAATGTCCTCAAAGCATGACGGCTCTAATGAAGGCGAAAGTTAGTCTTGGTCAGTCCGGCATAATGATACACCACAGAGATACTGCAATCGCGCTTGATCCTTCGCGCCCTGCCAATTGCCATTTTACTTTTGTATCTCACGCTCACGTTGACCACCTTCACAAGCATGGCATAGAAAAAAAGAATAAGAGTCAGGTGCTAGCATCAAAAGAGACTGCTCTAATTGCACAGGCGAGGGGATACAAAATTGATAACCCTGCTGAACAGTATGATGGCTTTAGTCTTGTAGACACAGGGCACATCTTGGGATCTCGCGGCCTCTTGATAGGCGAGGACATCTACTACACTGGAGATATGTCAATGCGAGAGCGCGCGTTCATGAAACCAGCAAAGGTACCCCATGCCAAGACGTTAATAATCGAGTCGACCTTTGGCCTATCTCAGTATGTCTTTCCGCCAATATCTGAAGTAACACACAAGACAAATAGAATGATTTCTGAAATGTATGACCTTGGTATACCTGTAATATTAATGGGATATACACTTGGTAAGGCCCAACTTTTGACAAAGCTGTTCGGCCATTGGGACCCAATAATACATGACTCTGTTGCCAAGATAAACACAGTTTACTCTGAACTTGGAGTAAAACTGAAAAGCGCTATGACTCACTCAGAGACAGAGGAGCGAGGTCTTCTGGCAAAGAACCGACCTTGGGTGATGGTTGCTCCTCTTATGTCTTCCAAGTGTGCCTTTTTAAAGGACATGAAGAACAGATACGGCGCAGTGACCATCGCGTTCACTGGCTGGGCAGTAGGTAGTCGCTACAGGTACATGATGGGCCATGACTATGTTATGCCCCTTTCTGATCATTGCGACTACAATGAACTGGTAGCGGCAGTTAAGCAGTGCGGAGCCGAAAAGGTCTATACTTTTCATGGGTTTGCCAAAGAATTTGCTGAAGCGTTATTGCAAATAGGGTTTGACGCCGAGGCAGTAGGATATATCAAGAATGCAAAAGAAAAAACGCTCTCGCTTGACTCATTTTTGTAGAGTTCATTAGTTATTCTTTTTGAACACAGCGCAGCATAAGCATAGACAAAAATCTATTTCGTAAAAAATAGTTCAAAAGAGCATATAATATATGCATGCATATTGACGCATGAAAGACGAAAGCAAGAATATTGACAACTCCTCACGACCTAAAAGAAAACAGCCATCATTATAATATCACTTCCTGTGTTCATCCCTGAAATAGGGAATAACCTTGGATCCAAAGATCTCGATATTCTTAAAGTAACCTTCTCCCCAGAATCTGATGATAAAGTGGTTTGTTCCCGCTTTGATAAAGCGTTCTAGCATTGCAATGACGTCGTCAGGTTTGCCGACACCAATTGCACTGCGGCCTACGCTGTCAGGTATCTTCAGAGCGGCGCGTTTCATCTGCTCCATTAGCTCCGGTTTGTTCATTGCATATTCAGTAAAGTATCTGCGGAAGTCAAAGTCAGAATCTTGTGGTATGTCATGCACTTTGAGGAGTTCGGGTTTGTATAGACTCACCTTGACTGCATTTTTCATCTTGTTCCATGCTTCCTCGCCGTCATCTGTGAAGTAAACATCGACATCATTTGCGAATTGAAAATCGGTTAGGTCGCGGTCACGCTTCTTTGCGTGATCCCTAATAACGTTGGCGTGATAAGCGAACAGCTCTGGTGTGTAGCCAATCGGGATCCAGCCGTCGCCATATTCTGCACATAGCTGTAGTGTCTTTGGAGCTCCAGCTGCAATGTAAACTGGCGGCCTTGGATTTCTTATACTCTTTGCCTGGAGACATGCGTTTATCAGTTTGTAGTATTCGCCATTGTAGTTCACGCGGTGTTCCGGATCAGAGTTAAATAGGAGTTCGATGACTTCAAGCTGCTCCTTGAATTTTGTAACAGGCTTGTTGAATTCGATTCCAAAATCAACTACGTTTTGGGCCTCACCAGCTCCGATACCAAGGATGCCCCTTCCTTGCGTTATCCTGTCAAGTGTGATGGTTGAAAGCGCAATGGCAGAAGGATGCCTGCGGATTGCATCTGTAACACATGTCCCAAGCTCAACATTCCGGGTGACTGCGCCAAGTGCAGCAAGCAAGAGCCAAGCATCGTTGACTACTGCATTCTTCCACTGAGGCACATTGGAGTGATCCATGGCCCAGATAGAGTCATAGCCTAATCTGTCTGCCATCTGTGCAGCAGTCATGATCTGCTGTTCATCTAGTCCTAGGCGAGCAACATTGAGCCCCTGAGTGAACCCAAATTTTATCTTCAATTTACAAATCCTCCTTAACCGATAAGAGAAGATACCTTCTATTCATTTTAAGTAAAATCAATTGAAGGATGTATTTTAAGTCTTTGAATGCTGGAAAACTAAGTTTTCAACAGAATTTGCCCCAGCTTTGTCAATATAATATATTCAAAGTGTCAATACTGCTTGAATCACTATGTAAAATCACAACTGTAGTAGAGCAGACAGCAGAAATGCTAGGAAGCAAAGATAGCGTTGATGACCAGTTCATGGAAATGATAGATGATCTTGTTGTGATGTCTGAGAAGGACTCTGAGCTGGCAGAAGGGCTGAAATGGATAGACTTACAGTCGCAAAGAAACGGTTTGACATTTTACGAGATGGCAATGATAATACTGAGAAAGCACATGGTTGAGAGGAGGGCAAAAGAGTGGCTGAGGGAAAAGATCAGCCCTTAGTAATAGTAGTAGTAGAACGCCCTATCTCCAACAAAAGCACTAATGCCTTCATCCTGACTATACTATAAAATCTCAGGTGGCTACAGTAACTAAATACCTCTGCTAGTACTGAAGAAGGAAGTTACACAGCCACCGAGTTTTTGTGTATAAGAAGATTAATAATTTGGCGCCTTCTTTGCCAGTTGTTTCCGCCTGATCTGATATTCTTGATTTTGCACTTCTTGGTGGTCAGCCGTGGGGCGGCGGCTGCTATATATAGCTACTGCTCTTACTTGCTCCTGCTTGAAATGGGTGTATACTCGCATCCCATCGGACCGCAGTACTTGCCTACGTATACTGCCTTTGGGCGATAGAGCGCAGGCTTGGGTGCAGCTTCGGCAAATTTTTCCTCAATGACGTGGGCCGACCAACCTGCTATCCTTGATGTTGCAAAAATAGGCGTGTTAAGATCTATGGGGATCCCCATGCTATAGTACACTGAGGCACTATAAAGATCAACATTTGGATATATTCCCTGATGCTTATTTTCAAACATCCACTTCTTTGTAGCTTCCTCAATGCGTCTGGTGACCTCATACCACTTGTTGTTCTTTTCACGGCATATTCGCGCCGATAGCCTTGCAAGAATGTCAGCCCGCGGATCAGTCGTCCTGTAGACGGCGTGACCCATGCCCATGATCCTGCCGCCCGATTGGAGGCGGTTTGCTACCCACCTGTCGGCATTGGCAGGATCGCCTATCTCAAGCAGCATTTTCATTACTTGCACATTCGCACCGCCATGCAGCTCGCCAGAAAGTGCGCCTATAGCACCACCGGTACTGGCATACATATGCGCCCTAGTTGATGCTATCTCGCGTGCAGCAAATGTAGAGGCGTTAAAGCTATGCTCTGCATGCAAAACGAGGCAAATGTCCATTACCTTTGCCTCTTCAGGAGAGGGTTCGATTCCTCTCAACATATATAGAAAGTTAGCAGCGTGCGATACTTTCTCAAGAGGATCAAGCACATGATGGCCCCTTCTAATCCGGTTCCAGGCGGACACAATAGCGGGTATTTTAGCAATCAGCGTTATTGCGCGCCTTATGTGAGCTTCCTTGGAGGCGTCTTCAATGTTGAGGTCATAATCTGCCAGCTCTGACACACAAGACTGAAGGATGTCCATAGGCCGCGCCCGTTTAGGCCTATTTTTTAAGTTCTTTATTACAGGCTCCGGTATCCCACGAGCTTCTATTAGCCTGCGGTTGAAATCCTTTAGCTGGTCTGGAGTTGGCAGCTCGCCAAAAAGGAGTAGATAAGCACTCTCCTCATAAGTTGAATGGTTCACAAGGTCAAGAATGTCGTAACCTCGGTAGATGAGCTTGCCATTCTCACCATCAATTGAGCATATTTTAGTGTCTGCAACCTCAATGTTGCGAAGACCAATGTTGCGTGCATCCATCTATTGTAACAGTGCTAATTTCGCTCAATTTCTATATTAAAGTAATGTTATCGTTGGCAAGTTATCACCTCATGGAATCTAATATCCTAACTCAAACATACATCATCAATAGTGCCACGGTGGGTATCTTGATTGATTTATAGCTTCAGTTTCGTTATTGATTTTATGCTTTTTACGCAGAACTCTAGCATAACCACTTTAAGTACTTTAGCCACCCAAGCTAGAAGAATCTGCCTCTCTATCTGTACCTTCCATTATTTAAGGGCGTTGATGATGCTCACTCCAATCCTAGTTTGACGAGGGCAGCATATCGTGCAAGGAAGAATGGGTAAAGATAATAATCTTATTTACGCATTGACGATGAAACTTATCATACAAGAGAGTCAAACGAAGGCTGGACGATGATTTCTGAAGACACTCAGTATGTAATGCGCAAGCGGTATAGAAAATACTAGAATTGTCATGTATCTTTTGACTAAAGATCATCCAAGGACAATGGATGGACGGACTTGTGATCGATAGTGCTAGACAGGAAAACAACTCACAATCCCGGAGATAAGTTCGATGTATTCTTCTTCCTCCATGTAGCACTTTCATAGGGCATTAGTTACTTATTATACAGCTCAAGCCAACCAAGTGCTGCACTTGACCAGGGGAATAACTTACCGTGATGCAGGCGTCGATATAGATAGCATACATAGGGGGCAAAAATCGATAGGCGAGATAATATCTGTGACCCACAAGATGCTTGCGGTTGGTAAAGTGACTTCTGGTTTTGGACACTATGCTGGACTTGTTAAATTAGCCGATCAAACTGTAGCACTTCATGCTGACGGTGTCGGGACAAAAGTGATTGTTGCTCAGATGATGAACAAATTCAACACAGTCGGCATAGACTGTGTAGCTATGAACGTAAATGATATAATTTGCGTTGGCGCACAACCAGTCGCATTTATCGATTACATTGCACTGCGCCATCCAAATGAATGGCTCTTGCAGGAGATAGCTAAAGGTCTGGTGAAGGGCGCTCAGCAGAGCAAGATGGCTATAGTCGGCGGTGAGACCGCTGTATTGCAAGATATAATAGCAGGCGATAGCGAAAACGCCTTTGATCTAGCAGGAATGGTAATGGGGGTGGTTAGGGGCAAGCCAATTCTTGGGGACTTGATCAAGCCGGGCGATATTATTTTGGGAGTTGAAAGCAGTGGGCTCCACTCTAATGGCTACACACTTGCTCGTAAAGTTTTGCTTTCAAAATATTCAGTAGACGATTATGCCGATCACCTTGTGCAGACAGTGGGCGAAGAACTGTTGATCCCAACTAGAATTTACGTAAGGCCCGTAATTGAGATTTTGAAGAAAAGAATAAGGGTGCATGGCCTTGCAAATATTACCGGGGGCGGATTTACAAAACTGCCTCGCCTAAACTCCCGAGTGAGATATGTCTTTGATAGTCTTCCAGCACTCACTGGTATATTCAAGCAGATACAAGTTGATGGTAATATTAATAGCAAGGAAATGTACCGCACATTTAACATGGGGGTAGGTTTTTGCGTAGTTGCTTCAAAGACAAGTACCGATGAAACTATTAGAATTTTTGAAAAGCATAAGATGCGCTGTGAAGCTGTGGGCAAGATAGAGAAAGGTAAGGGTGAGGTTACTGCTAGAATAGATGGAAGAAAGGAAATACTATAAACAAAAATTAATATTCGTTCTTTGCTGATTGTCCAGAATTGCTATCATCAGCAGCGGAAGAGGCCAACAACAACGATGACACTAACTACTATAGGCAGGCTTGCAAGTCCATTGCACATCAGATAGAGAGTAGTAAGAATTCATTATCAATAAAGCAGGTTCTCAAAATTGCCAAGCAGGTGGCATCAGACTATCATCTATGTACGATACCGAGGAACGAGCACATTATTCGCTATTTGCAAGATGATCATTATCGCCGGTTGCTTATGGTCAAGCCGTCCAAGACAGCGTCAGGCGTCGCAGTGATTGCAGTTATGCCCAAACCATCCGGATGTCCGCACGGTAGATGCATATATTGTCCTGGCGGCATCGAGTTCAACACGCCGCTTAGCTATACGGGCACCGAGCCAGCAACAAAGGTCGCTCAACTGTTTAGCTACGATCCTTACCAACAGGTGCGTTCGAAAATAGAACAGCTACAATCACGAGGGCATGACACTGGCAAGACAGAGGTCGTGATTGTAGGCGGCACCTTCCCATTTATGCCCGCGGATTACCAGAGGGAGTTTGCCAAGTCCTGCTACGACGCCCTAAATGGCAAGAAATCATTCACTCTACAGCAAGCGGTAGCTACCAATGAGACTGCCGATAACCGATGTGTAGGATTCACCGTCGAAACTAAGCCGGACTATTGTAAGGAATCACACGTTGATCTTATGCTAGAGCTTGGAGTAACAAGGATAGAAATTGGCATTCAATCTCTTAACAACAATGTATATAGATTGGTGAACAGAGGGCATACCCTTGATGATGTTGTCTATGCATTCAAGATCGCTCGGGACTCTGGATACAAGATAGTCGCTCATATGATGCCAGGATTGCCAGGAAGCTCGTCTAAAAAAGATATTGGAGATTTCAGGCGGTTGTTTGAAGATGATGCTTTCAAGCCTGACATGCTAAAGATTTACCCGACACTTGTGCTGGAGCACACTGGCCTATTCAATATGCATAAGAGCGGCAAGTATCAGGCATACTCTGAGGACGAGCTGGTAAACGTAATCGTGGAGGCCAAAAAGGTAGTACCAGAATGGGTGCGCATAATGCGGATCCAGCGCGAAATTGATTCAGAGGACATCATTGCTGGCCCTAAGAGCGGCAACTTCAGGCAGATAGTTTTTAAAAAATTGAGACAACAGGGCTACAGATGCAAATGCATCAGGTGCAGGGAAACCGGCCTGCAGAGAAGGTACCCTTCAGAAGATGAGGTAATATTAAGAAGAACAGATTACTCTGCTTCTGGAGGCAGCGAGATATTCCTTTCGCATGAAACTAAAGCTGGGGATACAATACTTGGATTCTTGAGGCTGAGAAAGGTGGCAAGACCTCACAGGGCTGAGCTTGA
>JALYGW010000027.1 GCA_030776915.1 Thermoproteota archaeon | reverse complement strand
GCTCCTAGCTACAAAAACCAAATTCATCTATTTGGCAGCGCTATTTGGATTTTAAACATTGCTCTCTCTTATACTGATCTGTTTGAGTTATCGTCTTGTATACTACTAAATGTGTGCGCACCCAATTTTTTAAAATGGGCGGCTATACTCTTGTCGAAACCAGATTCAATTGGTATAATGTAGAGATATCTGTCCGACCACAGCATATACTTGTGAATTTTTCACCATTGAACATTACAGCCATGCCAAAATGGTAGTAAATGTAAAGAACTTTCAGAAGGTATATGTGATCGACTAGGCGTAGTTGCGCCAAGTATGGTTGCACTTTGTGCATCGATAAAATTGTGTAGTCGCTTCATCAGCAGATCTTGTCTGAAGCATCCACCAAAACGCAGTTCCATTCTTGCATTGTGGGCAGTCGATATTGGTGGTTGGAAGTGCCTCAACGCTGTCACCATCCATGACCTTGAGAGAAACATCCTGAGTTGCCTTAGTGTTTAATTCTTTCCTGCCCTCTTCCTCAATTCTTTTAGTCTTAAAGCCGCATTTTGAGCAGACCATGGCGTCTTCTTCTCCAGGTGCAGGCCTCAAGCGTGTCTCGCATTTTGGACAAAAACGCAAAGCACGTGAACCTCGCTACTTTTTGACTGCAGATTTGACCATGCTGAGAAACTCTTTGCAGTATTCCTGTGCAGAGGTTGACGCATCCTGTATGACTTCCATTGGGTCTTTTCTCTTTGTCGCTACTCTCAACTGGTAGTCATTTGTAAGCGGGTGCTTTTGGATCACGCCCGCAAAGTCCGTGCTCTTTTCCTTCAGTAATTCATGCTGGAGGATATACAAAACAGAGATATCTTCTTCACGTATTTTTAGCTCAATTTGGTTATCTTTGATATCTGCGATTTCTACAAACATATGCGTTATACAGACAACAACTACTTATTGAAGATATAAATGATACCTTTATGCCAAATGGCAGACAGTTTTATTGATAGCACTACCCTTGCCAAGTCACAGGAAAGCGTCAGGCGTGATCAACCACTTACTCTAAGTCTGAGCTTCAGAATACAAGGATCCATAAGGGAGGCTTTTTCTCAGAAGAATTGGGAGCGAGCTTACAACAAGCATGATAAAGGCTTCCTTATGAAGATTGAAATTGATCTTAAATCCGGCAGAAGAAGAATCGCGCTGATCAAGCTTGTAAGAAAGGCTGCTCTGTTCTGGACACGCAACCCTAAGATACCATATAGAATATGGGTTTCGATAGTAAAGGATGACACACCGTTGTACCCATTAACTGAGGAAGAAGCAAAGTCCTTGTTGTTTGATGTCAATAAGGTTATTGAACTGAAAGGCAGCGACCTCAATTCTGGCACCCACAAGCTTTACACGGATATCAAGGTGTCTTGGGGCAAACATGTATACACACAGCCAAATGAAATTAAGGGCAGGTCAAACGATATAGAATTGATGCGCGTTGCTACCCAGTAGTAGCACTTTAGGTATATTGGTGACGGCAGCGTTGAACTAGATGGTTTATAAGATTAAAACGCGCTAATATCCCCATAGTGCAGACGAGTTTACCTGGCAAAGATGCCGAGCTATACACAAGATTACCAAACGGTAGGATAAAGTGCACGGCATGCGCAAGGCTGTGCGAGATACCAGAAGGTAAGATCGGCCTCTGTGGCATCCGGGGAGTTGTAAATGACAAGTTGCGATTGTTTGTCTATGGAAGAATAATCGCCGGCCAGATAGACCCGATAGAGAAAAAGCCTGTGACCCATTACAGACCCGGCACTGACATATTTTCAATTTCTACCACAGGTTGTAACTGGCTTTGTCAATATTGCCAGAATTACGATATCTCCCAGAGACGCAAGGTGGAAGGTACCGAAACGACGCCGGAGCAGGTCGTAGAAAGTGCTGCCTACTATGGCGCCCAGGGCATTGCCTACACGTACAATGAACCTTCAATCTTCATAGAGTTTGCAAGAGACTGCGGTATAGAAGCTCACAAGCGCGGAATATTCAATATCTTTGTGTCAAATGGCTATGATACTCCTGAATCTGTCAATATGATGAGTCAGTTCCTTGACTGCATCACAGTTGACTTTAAAGGAAGCGGCAAGCAAGAGTTCGTCAGACGCTACATAGGTATACCAAGTGCTGATCCGATCTTCCAGACACTCAAAGAAATTCGAGACAAGACAAAGATCCACGTCGAGATTACAGACCTTATTGTACCACAGGTGGGCGACGACTTAGAAGCAGCAAGAAGGCTTTGCAAATTTGTGCATGATGAGCTTGGGCCTGATACTCCAATACATTTTCTGCGGTTCCATCCTGACTACAAGATGATGCAGTTTGACAATACACCTGTTGAAACACTTGAAAAACACTATGAAGTAGCAAAGCAAGAAGGTTTGACCTACGCATACCTTGGAAATGTTCCAGGTCATCCTTTGGAAGATACATACTGTCCAGAATGCAAGAGTGTAGTAATAGGGCGCTATGGCTTTAGCATTGATACGTGGAACCTTGACGCCAACAACTATTGCAATAACTGTGGCCACAGGATACCAATTATCGGCAGGCTTCACAAAGTGAGAAAGAAGAACTACTTTCAGTTTATTCATTAGATTAAACGAAAGAATGAATGGTTTATCTACATGGCAGGGGTTCCAAATTTTAGAATCCCTAGATGTCCATCATATGGGAAAATACGACTGAAACACAGGAATTCTCTATCGACTCTGTAATTAATCGAAAGATAAAGACAGCAGTACAAGGTCTTCAAAAAAGCATACAAAATTACTTCTTAGAGTTTCCAACGGAGAGAGGGATAAAGAGCTAGTCGCTGACTTTATCCTTTCATGCAGCCAGCAGGAAAATGTTGCTATTAAAACAAAGTGTGTCTATGTTATAGCTTTAACATATTTGTCTAGATTTTTGGAGAATAAGAAGTCATTTGATACCATTACCGCAAAAGAGCAGTCTGCTTTTCTCAAGGGTATGTACAAGGACCAAACTCAAGACCCAAACCAAAGTTGGATATCTACCCAAAGGACAATGGATCTAGCCCTGTTGAAGTTTTTCAAGTGGTTGGCATATCCTGACTTGACGCCGCAAGAAAGGAAAAACTTCCTGGAGAACGGCATCCGCTGGTGCTGAAGGGGTTTACACTTCAGAGAAAGAAGGGGGCTCTTTTGCAGAGTCCCGTTAAACAAAAAGATATCTGGGACGATAAAGACGTAGCTTTCTTTTTGAAATATTGCACAGACAATCCTCGACTCAGATTGTACCATGCATTGGCCTATGAAACATCAGCAAGGCCCAGCGAACTGCTGCAATTAAGATAGGATATATTGCTGATAATATTCAGACAGACGATAATGGTAAGCTGTGTGCCCTCGTAGATGTTGGAAGATATGGAAAGAAGAGAAAAAGCCGCATCGTGGGAATAACAGACTTTCTCTTTTTGAGTATGCGGGGTATTTATGATGCCTCTCTTCAAGTCCTATCTTTGCTATCAATATAGAGGATTGGGATTACGGTGGCGTTGGTGACCCTAAACTAAATGGGTAGAACAATACCTTCCTTTAGAACTGTGCTTGAAATGGAAAAGGAAGAATGGAAGCCCTTCCGTAATGCCTTAGACAAATCAGAAGAGAGAAAGAAGTTTGACGAAATGTGGGAGCTATCTGTAGCACCTGACATGTAATCTCTATATATCCTATCTGAACCAATCATTAAACCGAGGTTGCAAAAATAAACGTTCTATATTATGCCGCAGCTGCAGCAATGCAGCAACTGCAATAGCTGGCATTTTACATCTGATTCAAGCTTCAAACTCTTTAGGATTTAGCCTGAATTTTGGCATATTCTTCATAGTAGCAGGAATAGCTCAGCTATTCTGGGTGGTGCCAATGATAAGAAGATGGGGACTGCCATGGTATTATGTAGGCATTGGTGGAACAGTAGTGCTAATCATACTTTATGTAATAACTAGGATGCCAGGTAATCCAATCACTGGAAGGGGAGGTCCTATTAGCCCAATGGCACTTGCTATTGAAGTGTTCCAAGCTGCTTTTATTGGACTTAGTATTGCGATTATAGTCTATGAAATGAAAAGGA
>JALYGW010000026.1 GCA_030776915.1 Thermoproteota archaeon | reverse complement strand
GGGTAGTCTAGCCTGGTTAGGATACCTGTCTTACACACAGGTGGTCGAGAGTTCAAATCTCTCCCCATCCATTATTTATTGCTCTGCGTCGTTCTTGGATATACGTCATCATATAGCAGAGACGCCCCAGAACATAGTGCCCACGATTCAAGACATGAATATATATAGAGAGCTGCTCGCTTGCTTGATTATTAATTTAGCAGACTATCCTTTAGCTGGCAAACCTTTCCATTATTCTTCCAATACACTTAGTTGTCTTGTTCAATAGATCAATCCTTGCAAACTCGTTTGGAGAGTGGATTCGGGCAAACATGTAGGTGCTACCAATCGAGATACAGGGTGCCTTGAGCACTTTTGCAAAAGAGTAAATCGGACCAGTGCCGGCAGAAGAGACACTTATTATCGCTGAACCAAATGTCTCTTTTGCAGCTTGTTCTACCTGCCTGACAAACGGGTCGCTAATCGGGGTCCTCGCTGCGGCCTCGCCGTGAATGAGCTTGACCTCGATGTCTGAAAAGCCATGCTCCCTCAAGTGATTATTGAGTCGTTCAAGCTGTTTTTCTGGCACCATGCCTGGCACAAGCCGAAAGTCCATTTTGACTACTGCCTGAGACGGCAATACAGTTTTTGCACCTTCGCCGAGGTAGCCTGAGTTAAACCCTGCGATGTTGCAGGTAGGCATTCCGACAAGCGCCTTTTTTATGTCAGTGCCCTTTATATTGGCAACAAACTTGCTAACGCCATACTCTTTCTTGAACTCTTCCACGTCAAAGGGCTCACTTGCAATGACTGATAGTTCTTGCTTCGTAAATGGCCTCACTTCCTTGTACCAATCTTTGATTAGTATCTTGCCGGTCTCATCGCGCATTGTATTGAGCGCATAGATAAGACGCCACGCGGGGTTTTCAATAAGCACTGCAAGACTTGAATGGGCGTCACGCACTGGGCCCTTTGCTATCAATTCAACATAGAGCAGTCCCTTCATACCGAGGCTGATTATTGGCCTGTCCTTAACGTCTACATACCCAAACTCCCATATTACACCGTCGCATGAAAGCCTATTGCTGTACCTATTGAAGTACTGCTCGATATGCACGCTTCCGATCTCCTCCTCGCCTTCTACCATAAACTTGACATTGCAAGGCACATCGCCTGTCTTTTTCAAGCAATATTCAACTGCCTTAATGCGCGTAATCAGTTCCCCCTTATCGTCAGCGGAGCCTCTGCCAAACACATAGTTACCCTCGACCTTTCCACTAAATGGGTCGTTCTCCCATAGCTCAAGTGGTTCTTCTGGCTGCACGTCGTAGTGGTTGTAAAACAAAATAGTCTTGTTTGGATTTGACTTTGATTTTAATTCGCCATAAACAATGGGCGGGATACTCTTGTCGTCGAGGTAGAGGACTTCAGAGTTGATGCCGGCCTTGCGCATTATTTTTGCAACGAGGTTGGCGCACTCGACTAGGCCATGGTTTTTTGCAGAAATGCTTGGTTGCCTTATCAGGGTCTTGAGGTCTGTAATTAGACCTTCCATTTCAGCATCTACTATTTCGTTTATTCCACTCAATGTAGTGTGTAGAGATTTTGTAATTGAAAATAAAGGTTACTTTTTTTATATATTTGGCTATTTGTTTGATTTGATGATCATGATCAGACATCCTAAATTCTGATTTTTTGAATCATTAAATTAAGAGCTGCTTTTACTCAGGAGGGTCGACCTTCATTCTATCGTGTCAGGCCCTACTACAGTAAATTGCGATGTTTCTCTTTTTGACACATCAATTACCACACTATAAAATACCCATATTCCGAAGACAAATGCAATGATTGCTGGGATTACTAGCAGCATCAAAATACCGCTTGCCATTGACAGTATTGTATTATTTGATTTCTGGCAGTAAAAAAGCTATCCATATGAATCATTTATAACCAGCCTCAGATGCCTTTCACTTCATGTCAAACTCGATCTTCTTTTCGCCCAGGTCGATCGCTATAATTGGGGCTTCTGAAAAGCCAGGAGTGGGCAAGACGATCTTTTACAATATTGTCAAGCACTTCAAGGGCAAGATTTACCCAGTCACCCCATCAAACCCGACAGTGGGTGGCCTGACAGCGTACAAGAATGTACTTGATATTCCAGATTCTATAGACCTTGCAGTGGTCGCTGCGCCCAGCAAATTCACCCCTTCTGTCATGGAAGAGGTGGGCAAGAAGGGAATTAAGGGTGCAATCATTGTTTCCGCAGGTTTCAAGGAGGTAGACGAGGCTGGTGCTAAGCTAGAAAGAGAGGTTGGCGAAATTGCCAAGAAATACGACATCAAGGTCATTGGTCCAAACTGCCTTGGAATAATGAGCTTTTCAAAGGATAACATAATGAATTCCACGTTTCTAAAGATCACTCCAAAATATGGTAATATTGCACTTGTATCACAGAGTGGGGCCATCTGCGCAGCAACTGTGGAGGACGCAGAAGCGCAGAACATCGGCTTTTCAAAAGTCATTAGCATGGGCAACAAGGTGGACATGGACGAAAGTGATGTCCTTGAGCTTTTGGCAGAAGACGAAGACACTAGAGTCATTGTGATGTACCTTGAAGATATCCGCGATGCAAGGCGGTTCATGGAAATTGCAAAGAAGATCACCACTGAAAGGAAAAAACCGATAATCGTGCTTAAGGCTGGCAGGACTGCAGAAGGTGCCAAGGCGGCCGCTTCACACACCGGCGCGCTGGGTGGCTCTGATGCAAACTATGAAGCGGCTTTTTCTCAGTGTGGCGTAATTAGAGTTGACACAATGGAAGAGCTGTTCGATCTCGCCACTGCCTTTTCAAAGCAACCACTACCAGATGGCAATGTTGTTATTGTATCTAATGCCGGTGGCCCAGCTATTATTTCAACTGATGCCTGCTCCAGGTATGGATTAAAGATGGCAGATATCTCATCTATAAGAGATGAGATAGCGGGGGTCATACCCGCATACGGTTCGCCAAGGAACCCTGTCGATATTGTTGGTGATGCAGATTACCTGAGGTTTGAAAAAGTATTGCTTCTGACATTAGCGCATCCAAATGTCGGCTCTGTCGTGACAATGTGCACCCCTTCAGCCACGCTCAACTACGATGACCTTGCAAGGGTTCTTGTCAAGATGTCGCAGCAATTCCCGAATAAGACAATACTTGCGTCGCTGATGGGTCTTGCCGAAGGAATGGAAAACAGAAGGATCATGTCAGAAGGTGGTATCCCCTACTACATATACTCAGAGCCGGCGATAAGGACACTCAAGGCAATGTATGATTTTAAGAAATGGGTCGATGAAGCTTCAACAAAGGGAGCTACCCTGCAATTTGCCAAGGATACAGCTAAGGTAAAGTCAATCTTTGAGAATGTCCGCAAGAATGGAAGGAGCAACCTCTTGGAAGAGGAAGGCTATGAAGTGCTTGAGGCCTATGGCTTTCCAACTCCAAAGAGCATCCTGTGCACTACGGAGCAAGAGTGTATCAATGCTGCAAGGCAAATAGGCTATCCTCTGGTCATGAAGATAGTTTCTCCTGACATCATTCACAAGTCAGATGCAGGCGGCGTCAAGGTTGGCATCAAGATCGATGACGAATTAAGGAATTCGTTTAGGACAATAACAGAGAATGCGCTAAAGTACAAGTCAGACGCCAAGATAAATGGTGTGCTAGTTCAGGAAATGGTCAAGTCTGCCAAGGAAACCATACTTGGAGCAAGCCAAGATCCAACATTTGGGCCAGTCATCATGTTTGGCCTTGGTGGCATCTATGTCGAAGTGCTCAAAGACG
>JALYGW010000025.1 GCA_030776915.1 Thermoproteota archaeon | reverse complement strand
AAATCTGAATCAAAATCGGAAACCGCTATTATCTGCCTCTCATGCCAGTCAGCAGCTGCGCGCAAGAGATTCTCAAATGAGGAGTACTTGAGCACCAGCACTTCTGAAACGTAGCCGCTAAACCCTTATGTAGAAATCTCTGCGCCATAAATGCCTACTGATTTCAAGAACTTTTTCAAGAGTCTAGCTTGCCTTCTTTTTTCGTCATCAAAGTTGCTGCTGATATATTGAGTATGAAAAGGCGACCTGTCCGCCGCGCTCCGCCACTTGCCCTGCTCGACATCATAGCAGGGAACTACATTAACTCTGACCTTTTTCACAAATACTTCGACATAAGGATGATCTGAATATCGAAGCTTAGGACCGTAGTTTTTGAGTGCCTTCCTGCCAATGTCCCTGCCCATTTCTTCGAATTTCTCAATGTCAACTGATGGTTTGATCTTAACGAAAATGTCAATATCAGCGTGATCCGGAAGCCATGTGCCCTTGGCAAAAGAACCGCCAAATACAACGTCAACGACTTCATCCAGCCGTGTAACGTAGCTCTCTACAAGCGCCTTTGCTTCTTGTGCTACTGTAGCGATACTGCGCTCTTTGCTGTGAGAGGGTTCACAAAGAGTTACGGCTTTGGAGATTAAGGTGCTAGGATCTGGCATGCTGTTCATTTCTTAGCTTCTAAAGTATAAACATTGGAGTAGATAGGGCCTGAAGGCGTGAGCTCACTTCTCTTGAGGTGCACCCTATCTATCCGGTCAGATCCAAACGTTTTCCCCTGATATTTTGAAGAAATGTCAGTTGCCTTGACCGGTCTGCCCTTGGCTCGAAGGAATGTCATATGGGCTGAAAAAGGCTTGTCCGCCTTAAAGCCAAGCTCGGACATCTTTGTTACAACCTCATTTGCAAGGCCAGTTAATTTTTGAACGCCCTCTGAGTCAACACCTACCCAGACTACTCGGGCATATGCTGGGTTGGGAAAGGCGCCAACTCCAGTGTAGGTGATTGTAAATGGTTCAAATTGAAAGCCTGCTAACTTTTCTTTAATCCTGTCAACGTCATGATCACTTATTTCCCCAAGAAAAATTAGTGTGAAATGGAAATTGTGAGGGTCGACAGGCTTGATGCCCCTAGTGTCCCATCCTGCTGTAGACAGTATTTCCTTTTGCAGCGATGTTATTGCGATGCTTGAAACCTCCACTGCAATAAAAGTACGCATCCCCAATCTTGCCAAGCACTTGTATTTACATGTCGTGCTCTTGCTTTTGATGCTCGCCTAGCTTGTCTAAACTATCAAATGACTTGCTACAGATTTCACAAACAAGAGGATTGAGGTTAGGATCGTCATAGTCTAGGCCCGGCTCTCCTTGATCCATGCGCCTTATGTCACAATATAGGATAAAGTTGTTACTACTATTATTATTATTATTAATCTGCCATGCCTTGCAGATAAACAGGAACTCTTGGCAGTCTTGGTTTTTGACGCTTGCATAATTATTGCAGAGCATCGCAGCTATTGATAAAGCGTGAGGTGGTTAAGGCACTACCTTGCATCTTGTTGTGTAAGACAATTGGGTACAAATTGATGACGTCTCTCCTCCTTTCTGCTACAATAATAATGTCTCAGCCTTAGGTTTCGCTTCTTTTTGAGCGGCACTTGACTTAAAGATTTGAGAATAAATACATCAAGAGGACCAAAATAGCTGTTGGCTGGAGCAGACAACTTTGCAGTAGAGCATCGGAAGGCGCAACAAGCAATCGAGTGGATAAATGCGTATGCAAAAAAGAACAACCACAAGTTTGAATGCAAGATGACTGGCTATTCAATGCAGACTGTCAAGTTCGGCAGCTTTGAAATGATAACGTGGAGTGGCGACTGGTCTGCTGCGCGCAATATTATTCAGAAAGCAAGCAAACAGCTGCGTGCCAAAGTGATCGAATCAGGCTACCATGAAAAGCGCGACCTGTTGTCTGCTATGTTTGGAGCCTCGTCTGAATATGGTAAGGTCTATTCTAATGGCAAGCTCGTTGGCCAAATAGAGATGAACAAGAAAGCCGGGAGGTGGATAGCAAAGGACGAAAGCTATATCTGATCTGATCATTTCTTATTCTTGAAGTATATCAGTTTCATTTCTTCTATCCATGCATTCTTTTTATCGTATATCTGCTTCTGCTTCCTTGGCTTGCACACCGACATAATATATGAGCAGAGCAACGGGAAGTACACTGATGAATCGCCGTACACAATGATGTTGTCTTTGTGAGACGTCTTGATCTTGCCCCAGCTTTTGCCCTCCTGTAATGTGGCACCTGAGAGGCCGCCTGTGTCTGGTCGAGCATCTGTCATCTGGATGAGATAGTCCTGACCCCCCTCCTTTATCTTCAATATCTGATAAAGAGCTGGGCCAGTTTGTTGGAAAAAGTTCTTTGGGACTCCGCCACCAAGCTCCAAACCCCCAGAGCGCTCGCTCTTCCACAGTATTGCAGCAGACTCGGCTACATCAAGTATCACGTTGGGGAGAATGCCCTTATCTTCAAAGAAGAGCGGAAGCATATTGAGTCCTATTGAAGAATCACCTATTGCAGGCATGTAGACAGGCACCTTGTGCTCATATGCCTTAACAAGAAACGACTTTTCAGGATATTTTCCATTTTCTTTGGCCGCCTTGCCAAGTGCATAGGCAATGTCAGCCGTGGATGCATTTTGAGGTATTGCTTTTTTGGCTCTCTTGATCTCTCTTTGCACAACTATGTCCTGAGCCTGGAGTGTTCCCATCTCCTTTATGTAGACGTCATAAATCCTCACTATCTGTTTCGAATACAAGATGTCATCGTCAACATCAAAATGCCCCTGCCTCACCGGCAAATCATAAGCAAAGTGCAGGTCATGATAAACGTTGGCGCCTGTAGATACTATCCAATCGATAAAGCCGGCTTCTATCATGGCAGAAATAGTTCTACCAATGCCTATCGGGGTCATAGCGCCTGCCAAAGTTAAACATACAGTCGAATCAGTGTCTACCATCTCTTTCAGTATCTCAGCTGCCTCGGCTAACCTGCGTGCATTGTAACCCGTTGAGCTATAGAAATTAATCAGCTGCTGTACAGTCATGTTTGCAGAAATTATTGGAGGATCAATTTTTCTGCCTGTAAATGAATGTTTTTTGTCCACACCACACCAATCTTGTAAAATTACACCTGCTCTTAAAAATTCAGCGCTTTGTTAGCAGTATACGGGCGCATGTCACGCTATGAAAGTGCAAAAGAGCTTGCACATCATATGCCATCATGCTGTCTGCAATGCCTTGGCTGCACCTTTTCCATTTACCTGCATCATAACAGTAGAATTCCTCTTTTGCTGCTACTGAAAATTCATTATCAACAGCAACAAGCCTAGAAAGAGTGTGTGTGTGTGTCTGTAGTAGACCCTGCGATGATGTTTATTGATCTTGCCTTGCGGGACAGTGGTGAATGCGCTGCCTCCCTTCTTCAATATACATAAGATCTCTTTGACTACTGTCTTGATGTCACTATCGTAGTCATCGTATCCGCCGCCCCAATCGATTCCAATGCCAATATATGCTCTATTGTGCTTATATTCAGATCACTTGATTAAACACTTCATTGCGAAATCCAGTCATCCGCTAACAAAAACCCTAATTGCTGACAAGTGCTACTGGTAGTACTATTGATAATTCGGACAAGAAAGACTCATTAGTATAGGTGCTCTGAAAAAGTCTGCATGGCAGACACCGGAAAGAAAGCGAATAGGGACCTTTTGAGCAGTGAAGTAAAGGATTATGACATAAGACAGTATGATGGCATTCTATCAATCCTTTCCGAAATGGCAAATTCTGGCGGCTTTGAATCGAGGAATCTTGCCTATGGCGTTGACATCCTCCGGAGTATGATAAGTGAGCAGAACTGTACCAAGTTCCTCTCATTCATTGGCTCACTAATGTCAACAGGTGCAAGAGGCATCATACGTGATATGCTGAAGAATAACATGTTTAATGTAGTCATCACTACGTGTGGTGCAATCGACCACGATATTGCAAGAACGTATGACCGCTATTACGCCGGTGACTTTCGCATGGATGACGGCATGCTGCTTGAAAACAACATCCACAGACTTGGCAATGTCCTTGTACCAATGGAGAACTATGGTCCGCTTATTGAAGAGAAAGTGCAAAAGTGCCTAAACGATATGTACAAAGAGGGCAGGCGCGATGTCGCAACTTATGAGCTAACAAGCTACATAGGGAGCACCCTTGACGAATCCTCATTCCTTTATTGGGCCAACAAAAACAAGATCCCAGTTATTGTTCCTGGCATAGTAGACGGTGCAGTCGGAAGCCAAGTGTGGTTGTTTTATCAGCAACACAAAGACCTCAAAATAGACATATTGAAGGATCAAAGCAAGCTATCCGATCTTGTCTTTGAGGCCAAAAAGTCGGGCGCATTCATGATTGGAGGAGGGATTTCAAAGCATCATACATTATGGTGGAACCAGTTCAGAGGTGGGCTTGACTATGCTGTCTACATAACTACTGCTCATGAATGGGATGGCAGCCTAAGCGGCGCATTGGTCGCAGAGGCAGTATCGTGGGGAAAGGTGACCAGTAGGGCCTCCCAAACCACTATACATGGCGAGGCCAGTACATTGCTGCCATTCATTTATGCAGGATTGCGTGAATCTGCAAAGAACAAGCAAGAATAACAAATACAGTAAGACTTTGTAGTAGCTCTGATGAAACTATATGATATCTGGATGATATCCGGCAAGAGCCATCACTTTGAATGTTTATGCTTTTATGTCTATCCCGTCTGCTCGGACCCCGTTTGGGCCTGTCTGAAGGTAGCACCCTTTCCAGCCTGTTTTATAGAGTTAGCTTCTTGTTCAGATATTACATTTTTTTGAACCAAGGTATTTATCAAGACCTCTACAATGCGCGTAGTATCATAACCACTATCAATGCCAGCCATTAATATAATAATTCATGACATCCTATTTACGGGTTAACCAAACCTCAGATGCTCAGAACTTGTACCGTCGAGCGCCATACCATTCTCAGTGTTTCTTCCCATTATATTCCACTTTTCTGTAATTGTCCACATTTGGCGTTCATCCTTCATTCCCGTCCTATATCTTGCAAAAGCCGAGAAGGGAAACTATGCCGAGTAATAAAGGTACACGTATGTGTATATATGCAAGCAAGCGCGCGCGAAACAACAACTTCTAGAGTATAATATTCAAAATTCCTTTTTGTGCATATACTCTAAAAAAATATCAGCACAGATTAACCTATTTTTTAAAAAGCGTAGATAATTATATATACCTTCTTTGTTTTATTGAATATCTATTAAGAAGCATTGACTTACCCAAACAAATGCGCAGTGTCTTTCATTACAGGTGTAACCAGCGAGGAGGTTAAGAAAGTATCATCATGGGTCAAATATGCAAACAAGATGATCAATGATCATTTTGGAATAGTGACATCCTTTGATGTTATAATATGCCGAGGGAGATGGGAGATGGAAGTGCAAGTCATGTCTAGAAAAAGTCAATCTCCATTCTCAATGTATAACGATACAAAATTCGTGGGTATTACAGATTACCACCTTGGGGAAATTGTATTAAGATGCGATATTGCAAGATTTGGTCATTATTTACATGAATTGATACATGGAGTAATAAGTAACAAACATCCGCATCAGCTTAGAGAAGGGTTTGCATGGTACTTTACTTTAAAGCTCACTGAGGAATACAGGTATGTGAGACCGTCCTACCCATCTTGGGTAGATGTGCTATATGTATATCCAGTCAACAGGCTTGCTGAAATTGTCGGGGACGAATTCCTCAAAGATTTAGCAGTCGGAAAAGCCACTATACAATATGATCTACTTCCAAGGGAAGTTCAAGAGCTTTTTGTGTCTGAAGAAGTTTTTTACTCAAAGAAAAGGTACCATAAATAAGAGTAGAAATTATAGTTTGTATTTTCCATACTAAAGTCCTCCATTGAAATATACCTGTGGGATCCTTGGAAAGGGAAGAAGAAGAAAAGCAGAGAGAATATTTTCCTCAGCATATCGCCGCTAGAAATGGGAGAGATATGAGACTCTGTTGTTGCCTATTTCAATCGCAAAGGCCAAAAGGAGAATTAAGCGATAAACTGTAGTAGTACTATGTGTGTGTGCATTTGGAAGGCTGGTACTGCTGCACAGGAACAAAAAAGAGCATGCATAAAAAATGACCTTTAGCTATAATGACAAGTTTTTCAAAATTCATGTGGTGTTGAAGAGCCAACAATACTAGAAGATGATGGTAATGATAATGATGATGGTAGTCCTCGCCGAGAAATTTCCGATATGACACTCTGTCTTCCAAGCATTTTTATGAAAATATATCATAAATTTCTATGATTATGCCATGACAGACAGACAAGGATAAGTACTGCTGAGAGGATGTAAACGCAATGGAATTTGTCGATTCAAGCGTAGTTGAACAAATAGAGATGAAAATGATTCGTCCATCTCAATTTGCTATACGAGATAAATTTCAGAGATCTCATCTAGATTGTGAGACATTGGTCAATAGCATAAGAGAGCATGGCCTATTGCAGCCTATTCTAATAAGGCCTCTTGAACATGGATTTGAAATTGTTGCAGGCCACAGGAGGTTTCAGGCATGCAGGACTCTTAGATGGAGGTTCATCCCTTCCAAGATAAGGGAATTATCTGACAAGCAAGCATATGAAATTCAGCTTACTGAGAATATTCAAAGAAAGTCAATGGATCCCATAGAAGAGGCCGAGGCCTTTAGGAGATATATCATTGACTTTGGCTGGGGTGGAGTAAGCGAACTTGCCAGAAAAATTGGCAAAAGCGAAGAATATGTCTCGCACCATATGCAGCTGCTCAAATTGCCAGATGAAATCAAGCACAGGATAATGAACAACTCGCTTAACGTAAGCCACGCTATAGAAATAGTGCAAATCCCTCACGACAAGCAGCAAAGGATAGTTAGTGAAGTCGTTAATAACAATTTAACTGTAAGACAGATCCGAGAATTGAAAATGGCACTAAAGGAAGAAGAAACATTTAACAAAATAATTGCTTCTGCAAATGATGAATCAAGATCTTTGGCCATAGCAAAGAAAGCATCACTTACTCTCAAAATTACACTGGCAAGAGTTGATAATTTGATAAATGAAGTTCACACAACTATAGAGCCGGATCAGAGAGCAGAAATAATCAACTTCCTAATGGGCATAAGGTTGAAGATCCACTCGCTCATCGATGAGAGTATACGCTTCAAAAACAAAAAACCTGGCTCGTAGCCGCCAGCCAGCCAGCTTACCTTGGAAGGAACGGGGAAATCCACTCATCTAGGAATTTTTTATAATCTTTACGAGTGTATACAAGAGAATGAAATGAGGGATCTTTGGTTGGTATAAAATCATATACTTCGTATGATTGTATGATGTCTCCAAATAGGGTTCTATAAATATCACTTTCCTCATCAGCCATTTCTTCTGATGGAAAAGCTTGTATACATATCCAATCATATCCGCCTCTTGTCCTTCCAGAATACAGGACAAAAGGTGCGTCAGCTGAATATTTCTTCAGACCTTCAAGCCTTCTTGGAAGGTGCTGCGATGTCCTGAACGTTACAAGCACAACTCTTACCACGCGGCGTTTAATCTTCGTGGTGTCAACCGATATTGTGTAGCCAGTTATGATCCCCTCTGCTTCTAGCCTAGTAATTCTTGATTCGATCTCTTCCTCCGTAGGGTTGTAGCCGTAAGCTTTGAGGAAGTCCCAGACTTCTTTGATGTCTTGTCTTGAGTTTTTGCTCAACGCAGAAAGAATTAGTTCATCAATGTTATCGAGCATTAATGATGTCACTGCTAAATGTATACATGCCATATGCCAAGTAATAGATGTTTTAAGGAGATTTAGATATACTAATTAATTATAACTTGCTTCTTCAGATGCTTTCTATCGAATAGTATCAGCATCAATAACACACTAGCTAGGCCTGCTGCTACTCTTCTAGGCAATGTTACTTCAATACTATAGTAGTAGGTTGAAGCTTGATATGATAGCTGTAGATCCCAAAGAAGTTATACAAGCACCAAAGATGTAGGCCATGTAAGTGACAAGGTCTTAAGACGAGGTCTATCCTTGTTATGTTTATGAAGCGAATATCTGATCTATCCAGACCAAATCATACATCATCCCTGCGCCAATTGCAAGCGTTGTTATTGCGGCAGCATATCTGAGTAGAAGGCTAACCTTTGCTGAATTGGCAAGTTTGACAAAGGGTATCCCTATGAGCGTGCTTATTCCCGCCATGCCCCCAATAGAACCTGCTCCAAAGATTGCTATGTATGCCAACCCCAGAGGGATGGAATTGATAGTTGATAGTACAATAAGCAGCAATGCTCCACTTCCAGCCATCCCATGAACCATGCCAACAATGAGCGATTTATGTCCATGTCCGTGTTCAGCATCATGAACATGTCCATGCGAATGGATGACATTGTCATGATGGTGGTGGATATGCTTGTGTGACGAATTTTGATGTCGCAGGCCTTTTAAGAACTTGCCAATGCTCCATCCCGTAAAAGTAGTAACACCTAGGAATAGCAGCATAATGCCTACAGCAAATTCCAGCCTGTTGCTTACTGTCTCAGTGATATTGACTGCAAGCAGCAATACCAAAAGCCCTGCAATAAAAAGTGATGTAGTATGACCAAGTCCCCATATTGCACCAAGCATAGAAGCACGCTTGATATTCTTGTGGTTTGATGCAACAACTGAAAGTACTGCTGCAACATGATCCGCTTCCATCGAATGGCGCAACCCTGTTACAAGGCCCAAAAGAAGGATCCCTGTTGGCGCCGCTACATTGATGTTGCTTTGCACAATATTAAAGAGAGGCTCAATTACGGTATTGATCGAGTCCAATATCAAGGGTGAGTGCCTTTACTGCGATCTTTACATTAATCTTTAGATGCAAGCACTCTTTTAATAAGAAAAAATTGAGCCATGGCCCAATGTTGGTTGCTTTTTGCCGACATCGGCTAAATTTTTGGCTTCAGCTTGTTAATAAATTGATATACTGTACAAATGTTAAACTCTGCAATCGCAAGACCCAAAACCAATGGCTATTCCGACTTACAGCACTGGAGATCCAATTATGGACTTCTTCTTTACACTCTTCAATGGTATTTCTGAAGTACCACTTTTTAGCTCTCCAATAAACGGTATACTGATACTAGCAGGAGTCTTCCTAGCATCAAGAAAGGCTGGTGCTATGATGGTGCTTTCAGGCTTGATAGGCGCCGGGGTTGCTATTTTGGCAGGAGCGGACTATGGCCTAGTCACCTTCGGTCTGTTTGGATATAACTCAATACTTACCGGAATGGCATTCTGGTCAGGACCTTTTGTCAAGGCAAATAAGGCCACATTCTTCATCTCAGTCTTTGGGGCGGCCATAACTGCATTCACATGGATGGCAATGGCACACCTGATGGGAGACATGTTTGCAGGTACTCGTGGAATAACTGAAGGGTGGGCTATCCCAGGCTTTACATCATCGTTTATCTTCACTACGTGGGCCCTGATGTATGCTACCAAGAGGTTCGGACACGACATATGGCCAGAGCCTCCACCACCTGCTAAGGAAGAGGTAGCAACTGAAAGTGGAAACCCGAATCAGGCAGTGCAATTCAAGTGGACTGTGGGGGAGTTCATGAAAGCGACTCTAAAAGGCGTCTCACAAGTCACCTTTGTAGGAGACTGGAGGACAGGCATATTCTGGGTAGTCGGCCTTACTCTTGCATTTGAGCTTGCACCAGTGATAGAAGCAGTGGAGCAGGACAGGCCATGGTGGACCAATGCATATACTGCGCAATGGGACGAAAATTCGCGGCTCTACTTGGGCGGCTTGATGGCGCTTCTGGGTTCAGGCATTGGCGTATCAATGGCAATTCTTACCAAGTTGCCTACTGAAGAGATAAGGTTGGGGCTTCACGGTTTCAACCAAGTGCTAGTCATGATAGCTCTTACGAGCTTTATACCGCTCACACCGCAGGCGTTCATGATGGCTGTTTTTGCTACAATAGGCTGTTGTTTTGTGATGCCTGCTCTGCAGAGGTTCTTTGGACAATGGGGACTACCCGCACTTACTGGTCCATTCGTATTTACGGCATGGGTGTTTCTGTTGGCAACATCTGGCTTTGAGAATGTACCTGCAGGAATTGGCTGGGCAAGACCGTAGGCAAAAATCCAGCCAGCCAGCCATCCTTTTTATTATCTTTGCAATAGAAGGAGAGCATGCAGAGCCATGGACTCAGAACTTTTTGGTAAATTTCTAAAAGAATCAAAGAGAAGACTGAATGACAAGTCTGATTCAGAAAAAGTCAGAATATTTATTGACTGGTGCGTAAAAAACAACTACGAAGAGGTAATACTTAGAATCAGTTCTGAAGAGAAGGGAGGATGGGCAAGGAATTATTATTTGGACTTTACTACAAACAGGATCATAGTCACCAAGAAAAACCTTTTGACAAAATTTGCAGATCTGGGTTACGTCGCCGGCCTAGCACCATACCCCTATCTTGTCCTGCTAAAGGACTCAAAGAATTCTTCAAACATACGCTCGCAGGCAGCATCAAGCCCTGAAGAGCTATTGAAGAGACAGCAGAGCTTCTACATCTGGTATTCAGACATTACAGAGTTCGTGCTTAGAAAAGGCATAGAAACGCTGGTGACAAATATGTTTGGCAGGGCCATAGTTTCGAACTTTCTTCGTATTAAAACATCTTCTGGCAAGGAATATAACTTTACTTTGCCAGTAAACAAGAATGGCAACTATGAGCAGATACGTTTCTGGATAGGGGTAATCCTTCCCTCTTTCTGCCCGCCCTATTGATATTGTCGATGTTGGATATGAGCAGTGATAGTAATAGAGCGTGTTTGCCGACATCGGCAAAATCACACAAATCTCAAAGTAATTTAGTAATTCCGTAATTCCGAATCAGTAAAAAATCCCTATTGAAATAGTTCATTTTCTAACTTTAAAATACTTTACTCAAGCATGAACTCAAAGAGGTATCATGCGAAAATGATGCTCGCACCAAGAGAAATGGAAAAAATGTGGATCTGGACAGCAGCCCAGATCGCAGAAGGGCGAAAAAATCGAGGCATAAAATTGAACTACCCCGAATCGATAGCATACATAGCTAACTATATAGTTGAAGGAGCACGGGAAGGTAAAACTGTTGCAGATCTAATGCAATCGGCAAGGACAGTATTAAAAAAGGCTGATGTTATGGCTGGAGTCCCAGAGCTTATTCATACGGTTCAGGCAGAGGCCACGTTCCCCGATGGAACCAAGTTGGTCACAGTGCATGATCCCATTCAATAGGTGAACAATGTATATGGTAAAAAAGAAACAAGTTTTAAAAAAAAGAGAACAAAAACAACAACTAGCAGCAGAAGAACCAACACAAAGAGGGGGGTTGG
>JALYGW010000024.1 GCA_030776915.1 Thermoproteota archaeon | reverse complement strand
ATGTTAAACTCTACTGTGCTTACTAACTCTGAATTTAGCAGCAAGGCGATCTTTAAGACATTAGGCGTGGATTCGATCATCCTACCACCACCTGTCGATGTTGATATATTCCGTAACGCTTGCCTAGCATCAAATGTCCGCAGTGACTCTATCTTGGTAATCTCGCGCTTCCACCCGAGTAAAAAAATAGAGAACGCCATCCATCTTGCCAAGGTGCTACGTCGAAATGAGGTAGGTGTATGCATGAATATTGTAGGAAATATGCCACCCGACGGCATTGGATACTTCAACTATCTTAAGGATCTTGTAACGCACTATGGCTTGGAGGATTTTGTGAGATTTGAGATAAACGTCAGGTTTGATAGGCTACTCGATCTCATGCGCAGGTCAAAGGTCTATGTTCACCCGCTACCAGGAGAACCCTTTGGCATATCTACTGTGGAAGCGATGAGCGCAGGCATTATTCCAGTCGTTCCAGACATAGGAGGGCATACGGAATTCGTCCCAGCAAGGTACCAATTCCATACCTATGGGGAAGGAGTAAAAGCCGTGGCATCAGCGCTTGCTGCACGTGAATCAGAACGAATCAAGTTAAGCCACTCGACACAGAAGTACTCTCTTACAAACTATGTCAAGAAATTCCAAGAAATACTGGTCGAAGTTATGGATATCGGCAAAAAGCGTCTGGAATCAAAGCCTGTCATTTCACTTTCAAAGAGGCAACCAGAATCCATGACTGCCTGATCTATAGAGCTCGCGTATACACATATGCCGTGTCAAGTATCTGGTCTGTGGTCCAAAGCGTTGGCAAGGAGATGGTGCCTATAAGTTTCAGACCAAAGCCTGCAATGATATCTCCCCATCCCCAGCCGGTCCGGTCTCTTGTAAGAGACTTCATGACGTGGCTTCCCATGAAGTTAAAGCCAGCATTATGCTTCATCTTCTCAACTGATAGCACCTTCCGGATGACGCTGTTTGCAAGCATTTCTCCCATTTCTGGCAGCCCGGAGATGAAGAATATAGGCTTTGACAGATCCAAGCTGCCGTAATCAAACCGCGTAGCGTCTGCCTTTATCACTTTATAGTTGACGCCTGTGCTGTGCGACAGTGAGTCCTGCAGTTCCACAAGCTCGTCATCGATCTCTATGCCATATGACTGCATTCTGAGAAGACTTGCGCAATACGCTATTCTACCATCGCCAGAACCAACATCGACTAGCTGATCAAAACCAAGTGACTTTGCTTCTAACGCAAGCGTAAAGGCAGACAGCATCCACGTTGGGTAGAATGGTTGGTAGCTTGTATCATGTTTTTTACTGCTCAGCCAATAATTATTGATATCGCCTTCGTAAATCCTGCATGAGATTCCAGAAATCGCTGTATCGTGTGAACTGAAGTATATCGGATTCGATATTGCAAATCTGTGTAATGAATCAAGCATATCATTTGCAATGGGCAAAGGTTTAGAGTAATATCGAGGTATGATTTCAGTGAGCAGGCTTCTCCTGATTTTGTAACCGCGCACAAATTCGTTCTTCAGTCGGGCTACTGCTTCTGGGATGGAATGATCAATTGTCATTTCTTTTACTCTTAGTACACTGATTCTGCACTAGGGCGTAAACCCCTCCTGAAGCTTTTGTGGCCACATTCTTTGCAACGATAGAGCCTTCTGCGTTTATAAGTGTAGATAGTTTCCGGATCCTCGATTATTTCGTGATGTGTTTTTACCATGCAACGATCACAAAAGCGGAGCTCTGTTGACAAAATATGTGTCTGTGGAATAAATATGCACACTTTCGGATATACATTATGGATTATCCACTTTCTGTCATAAGAAGTCAACTGAAGTTACTTTCTGTATTATCTGCCGATCCTTATTGCTAGATTAGAATTTTATAGAGGAAACAGTCTTTAATAGTAAATATCCTACAACAGCAATTATTTCTTGCATAACAAGAAATTGAGGACAAAATTACAATTCATGTTCTCACATTGTGCCTTGCCATTTTTCACAATGCTTTATAAAAGTAAATTTTTATAACTCAATGAACTGACATGACTCTGTAGTCATGTGGTCAAGTGTAGTGCTATTTGTACTCACTTTTGCTGTCTTTGGACTTTTGCTGGGATTTGCAGCAGTTTACGATACAAACCAAGAGGAGCAGATGGGCGAAGCGGCGATACGTCAAAACGTAAGTGAGAATACGACACAAGGTAGTCAGTCTAACAGCCCTGACGCTAGTGAAGAAAGCGGGTAGTAAAAAAGGCGGCCCTAACCGCAATTTCTTACTTTTTCAATTTCTTTGCCAAAAGCTCTGGCACTTCTGCTGGGCGCTTTGCAACTGGTACGTTCGCCCTTGCATAGTTGGCGACTTTTGATTCTGCAGACCCATAGCTGCCATATACTATTGCACCAGCATGGCCCATTCTCTTCTCCTTTGGAGCTGCTCGTCCTGCAATGTATGCGATAACAGGCTTGATGAAGTTTGTCCTTATGATATACTGAGCCAATTGCTCTTCAGCGTCTCCGCCTATCTCACCTACCACTACGATTGAGTCAACATCGCTTCTGTCTCTAACAAGTTCAAATGCTTCAATAAGATTTGTACCATTGATTGGATCACCTCCAATTCCAAGGCACAGCCTCTGTCCAAAGCCCTTGCTTGTTAGGCTGTATGAGACATCATACATCAAGGTTCCGCTACGGGAAAAAACTACGGTAGTCCCTGCCCTGAAGGGCTGTGCGGGCATGATCCCTACCTTCATTACTTCCGGCACAATGACACCAGGAGTGTTTGGCCCGATCATCTTCGCGCCATTTTTTCTTGCATATTCTAAAACTTTTATTGCATCTCTTATTGGGATATGCTCAGGTATTGCGACTAGCAGCTTAATGCCGCTGTCAATTGCTTCTATTGCAGCCTTGAGGAAAAATGGTGCAGGAACAAAAATTCCAGATATTTGTGCGCCAGTGGACTTAACAGCTTCACTCATGGTATTGTACACCGGTGTACCTTCAAACCTCTGTCCTCCCTTACCCGGGGTTACACCTGCAGGAATGTTTGTTCCATAGGCCTTCATGAGCCTCGTGTGCGTCGATCCATAGCTGCCAGTCATGCCCTGTATTATCACTGGCTTTCTTCCAAAGTCCTCCTCTCCCTCTGTTCCAATAAGTGTGTCAAATATATTGAACGTTTTTTCTACAGTTGTTGTCATCTTGATCCTCTGCTATTGTTTACTGCAGATACTGCAGACTGTATTGCCTCCTCCACTGTATTATAGAGCTTTGCCTTACTGCCCTGGAGCATTTCCCTTGCCTCCTCCGAATTAGCTCCCGAGATCCTTGCAAATACGGGCACGTTCATGAGGTTGTTGTTGTACGCATCTAGTATTGCTTGTGCGACAAGGTTGGTCCTTACAATGCCCCCAAAGAGATTCACGAGTATTGCTTCAACCCTCTTGATCTTGCTTATCACTTTAAGTGCCTCATAGATGGTCTCAGTGGTAGCTCTTCCGCCAAAATCCAAGAATGCGCCTGCTTTGCCTCCAGCATCTGAGACCATGTCAAGGGTCGACATTACAAGGCCTGCTCCGTTGCCAATGATAGCGATGTTTCCGTCTAGCTCGACCAAAGAAAAGCCGCTAACTTCTGCCTGCCTTTCAAGCTCTGACACATGCTCGTACTTTTTAAGTTCTGGATGCCGGAACATTGCATTATCATCAATTATCACTTTAGCGTCAAGGGCCATGAGAGAACCATCTTGTAGAATCACAACAGGATTTATCTCTGCTAGCTCTGCCTCTTTTTCATTTACCAGCTTTGAGAGCTTGGTTGTAAAGTCAACAAAAGAAATGACAGTTTCTCCTGTCAGACCCAGTTTTGCGGCAGTCTCTTCAGCCTGCTGAGGACTCAGGCCTTCGATTGGCACGTCAACCATTACTTTGCTCCCAGCGTTTTCAATGTCAATCCCACCTTCCGCAGAAGATATTAGTGAGTAACATCGCTTGCTCCTGTTGAGGAACAGCGACAGGTACAATTCTTTTCTGATATCGGCCATTTCTTCTAGTAGGATCCCACGCGGCAATTCTCCCTTGACTTCTTTGTGCAAGAGCTCATCAAACTTGGGCTCAAGCTCATCTTCACTTTTACACTTGACAATAGCTCCTGCCTTGCCTCTTCCACCCACTGTGAGCTGCGATTTGATTACAAGAGGATAATCAAGTTTGCTGCCACCTTCCCTTGCTTGATGTATCGTGTGAGCAAGATGTGACCTTGGTACCCTAATTCCAAATTCATCAAAAAGCTCCTTTCCTTGGTATTCTAGCAATCTCATATTTTGAGCAAACAATCTATTATCGCTATTTATAAATCAAATTACTGTTTGCTATTGAAAATATCAACAACTATATGCTATATCAAGATTCAGCGATATACTAAGAAATGTATCTTTTGAGTTTCTCTTCAAAACTGTTAACCACAGTAAAATGAAATTGAACCAAATAAGTGCTTCTACTATTTTGCTTTGATTCTCGCAGGTTATAATTTTCTGTCAATAACACGAAACACAAAAAGACTCCTCCCTTTGTAATTCTACTGTATCTAATCTTGGGAGTGTAAGAGGCCTTTTCTTAAGATTTGTCGTTATGAGAGCATATGTGTACAAGAAATGAATCACGGTGCAAAGACTGGCAAAGGACTAGAATGTACGGTTTGTCATCTGTCTTTGCATCA
>JALYGW010000023.1 GCA_030776915.1 Thermoproteota archaeon | reverse complement strand
TACAGCTTCCCCTGCATCCTTCATCTTTTCCTTGACTGCTTTGGAAGCCTGTCCTAACTCATAACCGACAGAGGTCTTGACCTCAGTAGCAGCATCTCTAACCTTTTCCTCCACTATAGTTGGCTTCCTCTCTTCTTTCGGAAGAGTCGGCTCCTCACTCTCTTCTAGAGGAATAGTCGGCTCCTCAGGGATATCTCCTGTCTTTTGCCGTATTTCTTCAGCAGATGGTCTGAGGCTTTTATCTTCCGGCATTGGCGCATCCTTGTCAACTGCAAACTGCTCAAGCGGTTCCCCTACCACTATAGAGCCTCCTGAAAGCGTGATCTTTGACTTGGGGATGTCAAACCGTAAATTACCAGAATCGCTAAAAACGACTATTTGGTCATCCGTTTCCTTTGCAACACGTCCCATCGTCTGCTCGTTTGCAATAACTGTCTTATTAAACAGGTCCTTTGGATACTTGCCCTCATAGCTACCTAGATCAGTATCAGTAGACGCGTCTTTCTCCATTGCAAAGCAAGCGGCTATACAGCATAAAACGGGTATGAGAAAATGGATTAGAAGAATGTTAAATGCCAAGATTATAATTGACGTGGCACATTTTTTTCTGTGTGGAGATACAACACTCCTCTAGCCCAAAGGTGGCGATAAGCCTTTCATTCTGTGCCCTCGCTATGTTGTACACTGTAATGCTGGTTGGGGTTTACATAAGTTCCTCACACCAGGGACTCTCATGTCCTGAATGGCCGCTCTGTCCAAATGGTTTTGGCCTCCCTTCAGAGGAGCATTTCTTTGAGTATTATCATAGGGTGATGGTGGTGATAACTGCTAGCCTTATCTTCGCTACCGCAGTATATTCATTCAAGAAATTCAAGCCAGCACGAAAAACTGCAATCATTGCCGCAATAGTAATATCAGTGCAGATAATGTTTGGCATGCTGGTGGTCACTACCCGCCTTGAGCCCCTTCTCGTCGCAACTCATCTGTCAACTGGTATCCTGCTTTTTGCCATGACACTCATGACCTTCCTAGCATCATTTAAGCTAGGGCGTCAATAGACATTCATGCATATAACCATAGATCGTCTGCATTAAAAGGCGCTCCAAAAAGAGACGAGAGTTGAATCCAATATTCATTCTAGGATCAAAAGCCAAGAAGCCGCTGCAGGGCTTTGACGGCCTATACTAGGACAGACAGCTTTTTCAATAACTCTGCACTAGGTCTTCTAAAGCACTTGAACTTGCGAGTCAGAAGAATATGAGTAGATGCGCAGCATAACAGAGCTAAATTGTACCGAGAAACTTGATCCTATTGCGGCCAAGTCCGATTTCACATTCTATGCGTTATCAAACCCCTAGTACTCACGGGATCATTCGAGACGTGTGACCTGATGAAAAAGGAGCCACTGTATACAAACGAACCTTCCGCAAGGTCCGAGCAGCAATCACGAATAGTCGCTAAATATGCTATTTATATGCGACAAGAGGTCGTTGCGCAGCTGAATCACCTTAGCACGCTTGTCGCCATCCAGATCAGTCGTCAGCAAAGCGTCAAGGCCTTCTACCAAATACTTGATGTTTGGCAGCGTCAGCAGGACTTTTCCTTCGTCTTGATTCTTGCTTGCCATTGCTCTACATGTATATTACTGGCGGCGGTTGTTATTATTCTCGCTGGAATCTTTGGTGTAATAACAAATGATAGTATATATCTAATGCTTGTGACCAAGCTCATCGATATGGCTGAGAGCCAACAGCAGACCATCATTAACTTGTACAATTCCGGCATATCACCAGAGATAATTGCATTCCAGCTCGACATCAGCCCGGAAGATGTCGACAAGGTAATCCAAAGCATAAACAAGACAGAGAGGCCCGCCAAGCAGGCACGTGAAGCTCCTCTCTTGGCATCTTTCTACCTTGATACCGTGGTCGACCTTGACAAGGCGATCAAGATGGCCCAGCAGAGAGTATGGAAAGCGCTTAAGGTCGAGTCCAAGTTCGATATCTCTACTGAAGAAACTCATGAAATTCTTGCCAAGTACTCCAAGTCAAAGGTCATGCTCGTAATACTCCACATAGACCTTGTAGGCTCCACTAGACTATCCTCTGATCTGCCAAGTGATAGGCTAGCCGCCATAATCCAAGCGTTCACACAGGAAATGTCGATCACAATATCGGCGTACGGCGGCTATGTATTGAAATATGTGGGAGATGCCATTATGGCGTTTTTCCTTGCAACTGGTGACAAGTATCTACCATGCATCAATGCAGTCAACTGTGCCCACTCTATGATCAAGATAATCCGGGAGGGCATAAACCCGATCTTGAACCAGTATGACTATGCTGAAATGAATGTCCGAGTTGGCATAGACCTAGGTGAAAATGTCGTGGTACAATATGGATGGGATAGCTTCAACGTAGATGGCAAAAAGTTCAAGCGACCTCACTTTGACATCTTGGGCCATACCCTCAATATTGCAACGAAAATGACGTCGCTTGGTAAGCCGGACCAGATAGTGATAGGTCAGATGGTCTATGATGTCCTGGACGATCGACAAAAATCAACATTTCACCGGCTTCAGGTAAGCGCTGATGTATGGGGCTATATGAGTGACTACTCCAGTGGCATTTATCCCCTTTACGGTACATCTGGGGCTTATTCTATGCATTAAGTATATATCAGAAAAACACACACACTATTACCATCATTAGATGCACTCCATAGAATATGAGGACTCTTTTGTCAAAATTGCTGGTTTGATCGGAGGCGAGGAGTACCTCAAGGTTGCCCGCGCCCTTTTGAACACCAAGGATGTGACAGACGAGGAGATTGCGAGCGCAACAGGGCTAAAGATAAACATCGTACGCAAGGTTCTCTATGACATGTTTGGTAAGGCACTGATAACTGGCATCCGCGTCAAAGACGAAAAGAAAGGCTGGTTCGTCTACCGTTGGCGCGCCAAGCAGGATCAGGTCGACAATTTCATTGACAATCAGAAGAAAAAAATCCTTGACCGGCTCCACAATCGCCTTGAATATGAAGAATCAACAGAGTTTTACCACTGCGGCAACCGTGACTGTCCGCGGGTGAAATTTGACGTAGCAGTCGAATTGTTTTTCAAGTGCCCCAATTGCAAAGGCTCACTCAACATGATAGACAATACCAAGATCAAAGAAGCGCTGCATCATAAGATAGACCAAGTAACTACTGATATCAATTCAAACAAAAAGTAGATTTTTTGTGCTATATGTCATAACTGCATTCTACACAAATCTCTAACGACATAATAATAATCTGTATATTCTGTCTTCTAACTTTTTGCAGAAGCAATGGTCTCTTTTGACGTAGCATTCCTACAGCGGATAGTAATCTATACTTATTAGTTTTGGCTTCAAGCCAAATGAAGGTTATGTTGTACTCTATCCATAAGAACCTAAAATAGATCTTGCCTTTTTGAAAATATCGAACCACATCTGCCATGTCAGCTTGCCAGTGTTAGTATTCTGCCTGCTTGGATGATATGAGGCAAGCAGCATCTTACTGTTTATATCATAGCTCGCCCCATGGCTAAACCTGAGCCTTCTCAATCCTGCTGCTCGACAGTAAGCATCAAATCCAATCTTGCCTAGCATGACAATGACTTTGATATTATCCAAAATCTGCAGCTCTGCAACAAGATATTGAGAGCAGTTCGCTAGCTCGGTTGGCAGTGGCTTGTTATCTGGTGGTGCACATCTAATTGCCGCAGTAATGTAGGCATCCTTGAGTACAAGCCCGTCATCCTTTGACCTGCTGGTCGGCATGTTTGCAAATCCTGATTCATACATAGCCCTTGCAAGCCAGTCCCCTGAGCCATCACCTGTAAACATCCTTCCTGTCCTGTTGCCGCCATGTGCTGCTGGTGCAAGCCCGACTATCAGTAGCCGCGCATTTGGATCGCCCCAGCTTGGCAGAGGCCGCGCCCAGTACTCTTCACGCGCAAACCTCTTGACTTTTTCTTGGCCAATCTGTCTGATATACTGTGATAATCTTGGACAGCGGGTGCACCCAACCACTTTGTAGTTTAGCCAGTGCAGTTTGTCACAGCTCATATACACCATTAGCAAACAAGCACATATTATTAGAAAATCTTTTTATCACCCGTCAAGTGTTTGTTTAACGTTTGTCTACGAACATTATTTGTGCTAGCGACGACTTGACATGGATCGCCGGATCTGTAGTATTGAGCGACAACCCTCCCCAACAGCTAAAATATTGTAGGAAAAAGTTCGGGATCAAGCAGGCAGACCTTGCAAGGCATATGAGCCTCACACCATCCGTCCTAAGTGACTATGAAAAGGGCCGCAGGCCGTCGCCAGGAGTCAAGTTCATCAGGCGCTACCTGCTTGCGCTCTACGAATTGGCTAAGTCAAATGGAAAGTCCACTGAGCAAGTGGTGCCAACGCAAGTTGCCAGTGTACATATAAACCAGTCATAGCAAGACTCTTACATATGCCTCTCATCATAGTGTCACTGTATCCGGGTAGAACCCCTGAGCAAAAGGACGAGTTTGCCAAAGCCATCACCAATGCAGCGGTTCAGATATTAAACACCAAGTCAGAGCACGTGATCGTAGTCTTTGATGAGAAACCCAAGGAGAATTGGTTCCAGTCCGGCAGGCCTCTCTAGTGTAGCAAACTATTTTTATTTTTATCATCTTCTTTGCAATGATTGAAGAAAATAGCAGTAGTACAAATGCGCTCATCTGAAGACAAGCAGGAAAACCTGAAAAAATCTATTGATTTTATAGATGAAGCGGCTGGCAAGAATGCACACCTTGTCTGTTTTCCAGAATTCCAGATGGCTTTTTCACCCCGTAGCCAATCTGCAAACCAGCTGGCTAGAATTGCCGAAACCGTCAAGGGCAACTTTGTCTTGACACTTGCAGCGGCTGCAAAGAAAAACAGAATCGGAGTTGTCGTGACTATTTATGAGAAAAGCAGCAAGCCACAGCGTGTTTATGATACTGCTGTAATCATAAGCGAGAGGGGTGCAATAACATCGGTATACCGCAAGCTGCACCTTTACGATGTTCTTGGGTTCAAAGAATCTACAAAGCTGATGCCCGGTAAATCAATCGTCAAGCCTGACAAGACGCCTGCTGGCATTGCAGGACTTTTGATCTGCTATGATTTGCGCTTTCCAGAGCTGTCAAGGATATTGACAATTAAAGGTGCAGATGTGCTCATCGCACCATCTGCCTGGGTTGCAGGGGAGATGAAAGAGGAGCACTGGCAGACGATGATCAAGGCAAGGGCTATTGAAAACGGCTCCTACATAGTTGCCCCTGACCAAGTAGGCAATATTTATTGCGGCAAGAGCATGGTAGTGGATCCATTTGGCATAGTGCTTCTGGATATGGGTAAGCGGGAAGGTATGGAAATAGTTGATATCGATAAGACGCGTATACACCAAGTCCGCAGCTCATTGCCGTTGTTAAAGAACCGTAGGACAGATATTTACACTCTGTCTCATAAATAAAAAAAGCTAGTGATTTCTATCAAATAGGAATAACAGCATATGGATGTTCCTATCATAGGAATAAGTAAATGAAGAGGCTATAGAACCATATTTTATGTAGTGCCTCGCTTCTTTGAAAGACAATGAATGTTTATGCAAATTCTCCACTGCTTTGTGCCTCGAGCAAAAACAACTCCTATCAACGGCCAGCTGCACTCTAGACATGCTTTGCCCGTAATTCTAATTGAGCCCTTTTGTGGCAGCGGTGCAGTTGCCTTGCAGCCGCCTGCATAATTCGAACATCCAACAAAGCGCTTTTGTGTAGTGCGCGACCGGACTATGCAAAGCTCCCCCTTCTTACACAGTGGGCACTGGCCAAGCACTGTAGCCTGTGCAATATCCGCTGATACAGCACCCTTTATCTGAGCCCCGATATCAGCTTCTTTTTCTATGAATGAGGCCAGCGACTCTAACAGTCTATCTACTGCCTGCTCAATTACCGACATGCTGTCCGCTGATCCCTGCTCCACGTTTGCAAGCTGCTCTTCCATCAACCTTGTCATGTTTGTAGACACTATACTTGGCGCAAATTCTCTCATGGAGTCAATGATTGCAAAACCTAGGTCCGTTACCTCTAGCCCGCCCTTGCATGCTGCCAAGTAATTGCGCTTGAATAGAGTTGATATTATGTCAGCTCTTGTAGCCTTGGTTCCTATTTTTTCCTGCTCCATCTTGGCAAGCATGCTTGCCTGATTATAACGGTAAGGCGGCTGAGTGAATTTCTCTTCCTTTTCTATGCCCCGATTTCTCAGCAGGTCCCCCTTGTGGAGTTTCGGAAGCTTGCGCTGATTAAACCTGACATAAGGCTTGTAGAGCACCATCCAGCCTTCGTAGGTTAGCGTTATGCCTCCTGCCTTGAAGATGTATCCGCTTACGTCGATTGTGACATTTATGTGTCGGCTGACTGCTGGATCGCCAAATGCCGCAAGGAATTTCCTCACTATAAGATCGTACACCCTGAATTCAAGGCCGCTCAGTTTCTGCCGTGGTGCAACGCCGGTTG
>JALYGW010000022.1 GCA_030776915.1 Thermoproteota archaeon | reverse complement strand
GTGCTACATGTAGTTAAGCCCCTGACTTTCTTTCCAGAGCCCCAGCCTCTGGTGCAGCCACGGGTAAAAATTGGCGTCACCATTTTCAAATTCCTTCTTAATTATTCGGATGATATTCTTTGAAACACCCCCCGGTGTGCCGTATATCTGCTTTTTGTGTCGGAGCTTCAGTCCCAAACCTTCTTCTATATTGTAAGCCTCTTTAACCATAGATACTATCCAACCCGCGCTCAGTGGGGGAACAAGTACGTTGCTCCGTGCATCAAATATCGTTTCTGGCCTGTCGGTATTGAGCCTGACTGTCATAGATGTTACCTTAGGAAAGTAGAGCAGCTCCTCCTGCATTGAGCCAGAATCCGTCATTTCAGCCCAGCAATGTCCGCTGTCAAGGAATTCTATGACATGTGTGTATTCTTTCCATAAAGGCGTCATTAGCAATTTTTCTGGATACTGCTTTGCAAGACTATGCAATTTGAATTCAAGACCGTATTGCTTGAGTGCAGCTACGGTAGCGTTTAGCAAGACTAGGACAACTTTCTTGTCTGTATTCTTGATGAGTTCCACAAGCCCCCCAATAATTGACATAAAGCGATTCTTTGTCAAGTTTTCTCGCCTATGAATGTCCATCCTTATCCAATCGTCCCTTTCAAGCTGAGGATAAAAAGTAAAGATGCTCTGCTGGGGCCTTTCCTTTCTCTTGATGTGGATTGCATCCACCACCGAGTTGCCGACAACGTAGACAAAGTTCTCCGGATATCCTTCCCTCACTAGATTATCCTTGTTAAGCTTCGTTGGAGCAAAGAAGAATTGTGTGCCTGCTGAACATACCCACGTGTCAATCTGCTCTGGAAAGGGTTCTTCCCTCGCAATAAACCATTTGCCGTCAAATTGGCTGCCCACAAATTTTTGTATCTCCGATCTTGTCGGCTCTCGCCCAGTCTTTAGCAACTTTATGGCTTCAGGGCTCATGGAACGAAGGCCTGCCTCATTTTGCCCAACCTTCTGACCCATGCCAAAAACCCATGCAAGCGGAGCAATGCCTGCCACCAGTGTATCGCCATGCACTATCGGGAGGAGAGACTCAGTTCCAAAGTACTTCTTGCAGTACCTGCCAAACGATCCGAACTTGACTATTAGCTCGCTTGCCTTTTCCATTAAGTCTCCACGTATCTGGAGGTTACAGCCAACAAACTTCTGCAGGTGGAACTCTTCTATGCCGAACCTGAGTACTTCGTCAAAGTGTTGACCTGTGTCAACGACAAATACCGGTAGTTTTTCCCTTACTGCTTCAAGTACAAGAGGAGCCTGCTTGTAAAAATCTGGCTTAGTGCCAGTGACGATTGCAAGAACGGGACTTTTGTCCCTTCGAGCCTTGTCAAACACGGAGTGGACGTTGTCTGACACCTTGATAGGCAGCGGGTTCGTTGACACGTTGATTTCCCTAAAGCCACTATTGTTCTTTCTCAACGAAGATCATCTAAGTCTCTGCTGTGGATGCGCCTTCTTTTTGATACAGCAAGCATGTAGCCTCCTATTACAGTTACGCCTGCGCCAGCTGGCATAAAGATTAAGGGTGCGACTCCCACTGCTCCCACGATATACTGGCTTGGGATCTTTGGCACCATGGTTACACCAATGGACATACCTGCAACTATTATGACGCCGGCTGCTATGAGCAGCGCGCCCCCTAGCAGGGAGCCATAGGTCTTGGCCATGACAAATGCAAAGCCCGCAAGTACTAGGCATGGAACAGCTGAGATAAAGATGAGCTGCAGCAGCAGACTGCCTGGCTCAACCACTCGCTCAGGTCCCATGCCTTCAGGACCGATCAAAAAGTTGTAAAATGATAGCAAAAGCGCGACAAACATTGCCGCGAGGCCAAGGGATGCAAGCGAAGTCCAGTCCTCCAGCTTTAAGTTCATTATTAATACCTGATTCTATCAATAGTTGATAATTAAATGATATGGTATAGCTCTAAAGGAAGCCCTCACTGGCCTATTCTTGTATCATAAATGTCTATGTCACCTAGCATAATCATTTGGTCAGACGATTCCTACAAGCCCTGCCAGCTCTTTCCTGCATGATGAGCCCAGTATTTCAGCTGACTTTTCTGGTCTTACATGGTTTATGAAAACTCCAAAACCTCGCTCAAGGCCAGACCAAGTATTCAATTGAGGATACACTTCAATATGCCAGTGGATCAGGCGGCTGTTCTTCTTCTCCGGCGACAGGTGGAATACAAGATTGAATGGAGCATTCCTGAGCGCCTTTGACATGCCACCAAGTGTAGCTCGCAGCATCAGTGCAAGGTCATTAATCTCCTTTTGTGTTATCTTTGAAAATGATGTTATGTGTCTTTTTGGATAGATCCAGAATTCATATGGATAAGTAGGAGCCCAAGGACAAAAGGCAATGAAATTGTCCGTAGCAAGAATCTGGCGCGGACCGCTTGATTCAACTCCGATGAAGCTGCAAGCAGGGCAACTGCCATTCTCATTCATGAACCTGTGTGCGCCTTCTGCCTCCGTGTCGATAACTGGAGGTATAGTAGAAAAAGTAACTATGTTCAGGTGAGGATGGCTCACCTGCGCGCCTGCGCTGGCACCGCTGTTGACATAGATTGAGACATATGTCACACTTTTTTGGGTGTAAAGCCATCTTACGCGGTCTTGGATGACCACAAGGACATTGCCCCATTGCTCGACAGAAATGTGCGAAAGGCTCTGGTTATGATCTGGCGATGCAACCACTATCTGATGGTATCCGTAGGCCGGCTCGCTGTACAATGGTTTGTCACTGTAGCTTGTAGTGGAACCAGTGACAACTACTGGTTTTTCACTCTGAAAAACCCTCACTGACCAGTCCTCTATTATGCTGTCCTCACTATCTGAGAGACGCTGGAGCATGCCTTCCTTGACCACAAGTGCAAGGATTGCCGGCTCAGTCATCGATTCATTACCAGGACAGTATGGGCAATTACCTCCATTGCTATTTCTGTCCTCTGATGCAGCTTGGCTAGCTTCAGGCATGACAATAAACTTGTCAAGAACGTAATCTTTGCGTAAATCCCCCAACCTTTTCAGCCTACAAAAGGCTCTAATTGCTTTTAATTAAATGTTCTGTAACTTTTTAGCTTCCAAGCGAAAATTCGAAGGCCTTCACACAACGTGAGCAGATATATTTTTCATTTCTTTTAATGCCAAAATCTTCTGTCCTCTGTCCGTTATTGTCTATTACTTTGCGCTGGCAGAAGGTGCACCGCTCCCCCAATTATATTTGATGAGGGAGCCTGGTTCTATTAAGGAGTATATACTTTTTTGCAGATTATGGTAACTAATAGTATGTATGTATGTGTGTGTATCTACATATGACGTTGGACGATGATATTAGAAATATCATTGAAGCTGTTATCGAAAATGACATGGCTGCGCCAAAGGTACCTAAAAAGCGTGTGCCAAAACTAAAGCGTATCTGGAAATGCCATCAGGTTCCTGATTTCCTTTATGGGCACAGAGTAGGCTATTACAAGGGCTTGGCAGAAGGAATGATTCTTGAGCGATACCGGCGTCAACTCTCAGAAGAGGAGGATAATGAGGTTTTTGAAATAGTTCATCCACGCATTAAAGTGCTGAGAAAATATTTTGCGTATTACAAAGATACATGCACACGCACAAAAAATTAAATTGATCAGGCATCCTTTCGTCGCTATGAAGGATATCAGGCTAGTCTATGTTTTGCTTGATGGCATTGGAGACCTGCCCCATCCCTCTTTGAATGATCTAACGCCTCTTGAGGCAGCATATACTCCTAATCTTGACGTGCTAGCAAGAAATGGCTCAATGGGGAGGGTTATCAGCGTAGGCAAGGGAATAGCACCACAGTCTGATATTGCAGTTTTCAACATGCTGGGCTACAGCTTTAAAGATGGTAGCTATGTCGGCCGTGGGGTCATTGAGTCGATAGGTTGCAACATTGATTTCCGCGAGGGAGACCTTGCGCTGCGGGGCAACTTTGCAACAGTGGATGACAATTTGAAAGTAGTAGATAGGCGTGCAGGGAGGGTCATTAGTATCGAAGAAGCAAAGTCTGTGTGCAAGACGCTGAGCGACAACATTAGTTTCAGCGACAAGGATGGTTCTGTGACCTTGGTGCCAACCGTTGCACACCGAGTGGTCATAAGGTTCAGGCATGCCAAGATGAAATTATCAGACAAGATCACCAATACTGATCCTGCTTATGACAAAGTCGACGGGATGGGAGTAGCCAAGGCAGTCACTACTCAGGATATATACATACAGGAATCTGAGGCGCAGGAAGATACAGAGCCGGCCAGAGTCGCTGCAAAAATGCTAAATGAATTTACTACTCAAGTTGTGCAGCTTCTAAAGGATCATCCCGTCAACAGAACGAGAATAGCAGCTGGCAAAAAGCCTATGAACTGCATTCTTGCGCGTGATTCTGGCAACAGGTATCCAAACGTCGAACCGATCAACAAAAAGTATAACATGACTATAGGAGGCATTGTCGATATGCCAGTCGAGATCGGAATTTCCAAGGTGTTGGGGATAAAGATGTTCCAAGCAGGTGATACTATTGACTATGAGAAAAAAGCGACAGTTGCTGCAGATAGTCTCAAGTCGGTCAATGCAATTTATGTCCACATCAAGGGGCCAGACGAGTTTGGCCACGACGGCGACGCAAGGGGAAAAAAGAAGAACATAGAGGATATTGATAGACGTTTCTTTGGTACGCTAATGCAGGAGTTGAATAGGATGGATGCAGCCATAGTAGTTTCTGGTGACCATTCTACTCCGTGTGTAAAGAAGGGGCATAGCGATGACCCAGTTCCCCTACTGGTTTCCGGTAACAGAGTAAAACAGGATGGAAGCACAAGGTTCACTGAAAACTATGCTAAACGCGGTAGGCTAGGCCTCCTCATGGGTATAAATGTGCTCCCGACAGCTATAGAGATGGTTAGCTAAAGCTGCGAGATTCCCAGAATCTGCCCCAGATATTTCCTATAATATGCAACTAGCACGAGGCCCACCACTACAGGTGTTATCCCATATTCAAAATAGCCAAACACTATTAAGAAAAGTCCAATGATGAACATCGCAAGCCCAGCCATGGGGTTTAAGTACTCAAACCGCAAGTGCAGAAGGATGTTATAGAGGTAATCTAAAAAAGCCTTTTGCTTCAACTTCGTTGAAGACATACAACAACTTTTTCTCTTATTTTTTCTAACTATCTTGACTTGGAGCGGCTAAAGCTCCTGCTCCAATCATGAGGCTTTTTTTTAGCAAAACCACCACCAAAAACTTTGGATCCTACGAGCCTGCTTGTCCTATCTGTCATAGTTATAACAGACGCATACGGCGCCTTCACTGGACCTAACAACTCCGCCACCCTGCCGACCTTTCTGCCCGACCCATCGATCAGCAACCCGCCGGCCTTGACGCTTTCAGCACCAGCAGTATTGAGTTTCACTATTAACCTCCCACTTTTTGCAAGATGTATGATTTCTCCTACTTCGTTTGTTTGGGTAATTGGCATAAGTTGATTACTTTCATCATAAGCTTCTGCACCAGATATTATTGTTATTTTTTTTAAGCAATAACCCTCTCTGCAGTGTCACTAACGGGGAGGAAAAAAACACGGAAAGAGAGAGACAGACAGACACAGATCCGCCTTCCACAATACCAAATTGTTTATTTCTTGGTGGATTTTTGCAAGCTTCTTCGCAGCAATTTGTTGGCTACTGCATTAATTATCTGGGACTTTTTGATACCTTCCTTTTTTGTCACCATTACATAGCCAGATTTGACAAATGATCTCCGAGGGAACCTTGCACCGCTGTTTATCTCTTGATCCGATAATTGGAAGCCTGCTGCTCTAGTAGCCTCAACTAACTCCTGAACAGTAGGATCAAAGACTGCCTGATCACGCTTCACCTTCCTGCCTTGCCGCCTCTTGAGGTTCTTATTAAAGTAATCAAGCCACAGCACCACATGTTCGTAGTCTTTCAAGAGAGTTTCCCGATCCTCTGTATTTTACAAAGTTATAAAAAATATATTGCTTGTGTGTATATGCACGAGCGCGCCCTCTCTACACAGATCATTTGGAACTTGCTTGCCAGTGAAATGCGTCCTCTGAGGAAAAACGCGCGGTACAGCTATTGCTGTTATCAAGTGTGTATGTTATCTCAAGGCTATAGAAGTTACTACCACTCTTGGGGCTAGCTGCACCTGTTCTCTCATGAGTTCTTGTACCACCTTCTAGCCAGCTGGCTGGGATGCTCAGCTCGCTTATCCATCTGTTAGGATGCTGACTGTCCCGCACGAATGTGGTGGAGAGTGATGTCTGCCGCTTTATCTTGCTGGCCCCGTCCTGCAACTTGTCAAGTTTTTCCGATTTGGCTTTGTTAACGAGCCGGCCGGCAACTGATCTCACACCTGTCCCCAGATCTACTTGAAAGAAGAGCCGTCCCGATTCAAGTGAGTTTAGCGATTCGGCAGGGGAAGGCTTGCAATAAAACTCCACCGGATATGGGCAGACAGCTATGTCTTTTGGATCCGGACCATCCCATGATAAGTCCACAAACAAAAGAAACCCTTGTTTGCTCTTAACGGTTACTATATAACTAATTCTATTTGGTCTTTGTTGTTGTCGTCGTCGTTGTTGCCTCGACCAAAATGGCGTTAACTACTCCGTCTTGCCCTGGCCTTGACACAACCCTTGCTGTTCCGTTTTCAACCTCGATAATAGCTCCCTTGCTGATTACGCCCCTTCTTTCATAGTCCCTGTTTGCTGGGTTCTTGCTGACTCTCAAGATCTTGGATCTGGTTACCTTTGTGTTCTCCTGATCAATTACGTTGGCAAACTCTGCAGTCTTGAAAGCGACTTTGTTGTTATTGCCCCTAGTCCTTCGAGTAACGATCTGGGTAGGGCCGGCGACCGCTTCATTTGGATATCTGTCAATCTCAAACTTACGTCTTCCTCTCATGGCAACCTTGCGTCCACCAGTTAACTTGCGTCCGCCTAGGTTTTCTATCGATTTTCGCATAGCAGTGCAGTAGGTAATTTTTCTCTGCTGTAATTAAGTCTTTTCTGGCAGCTGAGGCTCGGTTGCGCCGCTCCCCGCAGCTGTTGCAGCAGCAGTAGTAGTAGCGGACGACGGGATATGTTTAGTGGTGGAGCGCTGCTGTGGCTGCTTGTTTGCTTTTTTTGTTGTTGTGGAGGTGGTGGTGGCCGTCACCAGCCTGCTTTTTACGGCATTGAGGTCTGTTATGCCAAAATAATTCTGGAACTTGGGCGTCGTTCGGTACACTTTAAGTCGGCCAAGGTTCTCATGCCCTACGAACTGGAGCTGCTCAAGCACTTTGATGTGAGAATACACCTGGCTGCCTCTTATCTGCACTAGCCTCTTTGAGGTCACTGGCTGCTCGTATGCAACGTAAGAGAGCGTCTTTAGTGCACCTGATGGAAGTAAAGGATGCTGCGCGAATTTTCGCACAAGTGGCGTATATTCTGGCCTTATCTGTAAAACATAGTTGCCGTCTTCAAGTTGAGCTATCTCAATTGCCCTAAAGGTTGACTTGACTTTCTTTGCAAGATCTTTTACCACACTATGCGTCTTTTCCTTCGAATTTGTACCAGATGCCTTTATCAGCTCATCCAACGACAGAGGTCTACCAGCAGAGTATAAAGCCGCTTCTATTCTAGCGGCAATTTCATTTTCTGGAAGAGCTGGCTCGCGCAAGGTGTATATGTATCTCTCTTTGTATTCTAAGAAATAATAATTTATTATTTTATTGCTCTGCTGTTGTTGTTCTTATCGTTATCATTGTTGTTATTGCTATTTTGTCATTCGTTAATAAGGCTGGGCGAGAGTCATCTGTATGTCCTCTGAATCTTCTTCTGGGTAATCCAGCTTGATCTTGAGCTTCATTGCAAGGTACAGCATGGCTATAAAACACCTTGCCATTTCAACTGGCTCCAACTTATTAACCAGCGTCTTGAACATAAGTATGCCGTCAGCAGCCACAATGTCATAGATCATGTCTTCGTAATCTTGGATTATCTTCTCAAACTTGATAAGATATTGATCAAAATTGAAAGTCTCGACCGGCTCAAGCTCGAGTTCTTGTTTCTTTCTTTTCGAACGGGGGTTTGTAAGCTCTATTATCATATTTTCTAGCATATGGAGCAAGTCTTCCACTGACACTGGATATGTTGGTTCAATTCTGAATGGTAGCTCGATTGGGTTTAGCTGTGGTATAGGTAGCTGCTGTTGCTGCTGCTGGTCGTTGGTTGGGTCATTGAGGCCTTTCTTTTGCATCGCTATTTTCTCAAGTACAAAAATGCTTTCCACCTTTAGCCGATAGATCATCGACGAAGAGACTGCTGCCAATCCACAAATGCGCAGATCCTTATTGCCCGTGGCATTGAGCAATCGTAGGAACATTTCCAGCAACCGAGCAATGTCTATGTTCCAGACATCTTTTCTGATAAGGAGTGACGGATTGAAGAGCAAGTTGAGTGGTGGCTGTGCGATTTGCCTTCTTGTATCTGATAAGGCTGCTTGCTGCTGCTGCTGCCCCTCATCCTGCTGCTGTCCCTCGTGCTCGATGTCAGCCAATTTTCTCTCTCTCTCTCGATTGGTTGAGTCCCATTTAATAGTTGTTTGTAAAGTACCTTTGTTGTCAAGCTTAGCTATTACTTCTCACTCTCTCTATGCAGTCATTATTTGGCGTCTACACCTCAAGCTTTTGAATTCTTCTTGTATTTCTTCTCTTTCTCCTCTTCTTCTCATACTAATGATTTGCCTCACTATTCCATTTCGCGCATTTGGCTATTTTTTACTTTGACTTGGTAAATACAATTGTCAGGCTCTTATCACAAGAACATTCCAATCTCTATGTAGCAAAGAAGACCTGTCCATAACTGTTAAATTAGATAACACAGTAGAATATGAATGCCGGACAGAAATTTGCCTTGTGGCTGTACCATGCAGTGGGATGAAGAAGGGACTACCCTTGTATTTTGCAGCCGTCACACTCTTGCTTATTTCGACTGGGACGGCACAGACAGAGACTTTGTCAAAATTGTTGCCACACCTAAAAAAAGCCGTAAGACAGACAGAATTGCACTCTTGGAGATGCGATAATAGTAATAAAAAGAAATTCTCACACAACATAGCGTATTTATTTTGTTCTTTGGCATTGTATTCGGTTGCAAACGGACAGAGACTGAGAAAAAGGTGGGAGAAGAGATAGATATATTGCCAAGAAGCAGAAAGCAGACGAGACCGTTAATTATCTTTGGAGGTATTGCAGTTATTGGTGCACTAATTGCCTTTATGGTATTTCTTCAAGTGGAGGCTTCACGTAATAATGACTTCAAAAGAGGATTTGAAAGAATAGTGATTGATACAAATGCATTAACGCAACAGTATACTGTAGAAGAGGACATGTGGCTGTCAAGAGACAACAACACAATGATCCAAGTTATTGACCAGTACTTGCCCCGGTATGACGAGCTGATAGAAAGGGCAAAGGCTTTGAATACGCCTGAAAGATACAAATCAGCGCATGATTATCTTGTCAGCGCCATCGAGTTGGAACGGCAAAGCCATCAGCACTTTCGCAACTACCTTGCCACATCGGATCGGAGCGAATATGAAAAATCTTCAGAAATGATATCAAGGTCGCTTGAACAGAGCGTTAATGCTGATGCGGCTATTAAGGCCGCAGGCTAGCTGTACGTATGTGTGTGTCTCTCTGTATCTGTGTGTCTGCATGTACATCTAGGTTTTAATTGAGGTATATAGAAGAAGGAAATGTTGCTGTTACGGCCGTCGTCCTAGTCGTCGTCGGTATCGTAGTTGTTAGAGCGATGGTGGGCCCATAGTTCAGCTTGGATAGAATGGCTGCCTGCGGAGCAGTTGGTCGAGGGTTCGAGTCCCTCTGGGCCCGCTAAAAAATCGTCATAAAGTTATATTTATTGAACAGTATTCTTCACTGCTAAGCTTAGTCCAAAATATATTATTGAGTTCTCTCCTGTTATTTACATGGATACAAGACATGTGATGTATGGTTGATGACATGCAAAGGTATATGCGAACGATATAAGGCTTTAAGGCC
>JALYGW010000021.1 GCA_030776915.1 Thermoproteota archaeon | reverse complement strand
TGTGAAAGGAGTCAAGGTGGAAACATCTGCACAAGCCCTAACTGAAATCAATAAGATGGACGAAAGCAGTGGAGTTGGGCTGGTGCTTTTGAGCGACGACATAGGAAAAGATATTCGCTACCAGCTTACAAGCCTGAGGGCAAAGAGACCTATTCCTCTTATCTTTGAGCTGCCCTCACCGGGAAGCAAAAAAGAAAAAGTTGACTATCGTGCGCTTCTGAAGCAAATTCTTGGAGTATAGTCAAAAACCAGATCGCAGGATCATCTACATTTGTGTCCTATCCTAAATACTTGAATGATCGTTCAAAAGATTATATGGTGATCTAGCATGAATAGAGCCCAATAGTAAGAAGCCAATAGTAAGAAGATTTATAGCAGATCCAGGATTTTCATCCATGAAAGGATAGTTGCGCTTGTCACTTGCCTTTAACAAATGTCCAATTCTTTTTTAATGCAATATAATTTCACGCTTTTATTTATGATAAGCGATTTCAGCTTCTCGTCAGTTGATCGTCGATTAGCTATAACACATACATGAACCGCAGGGAGTCAATATGGTTTTTTTGCCCCTCACAACAAGATATATATTTCGAAATCATGCATCGGCAAAAATATTTCCTTACAACAGGAGTGGAAAGTCAAAACTTAGCCCTGAATTATTAAAATTCTTCTAGATAAAACCCACATGAACGATTCGAGTTTTTCAGTACCTTATCGTTCTCTACAATACATAATAACCAGAAATCGATATTCACTTGTGCATGGAAAGAAAGCAGACAATAATTTTTTTTTTGATGGCAACAGCACTACTCATCACAGGCCAATCGATAGCTTTCAGCTTTTGGGAAGTGCATGAAAACAACAACAGGCTCGTACAGAAAGCATCCTTATCTGGGGACGAGAATAATAATGTTATCCCCGCTCAACTCAGCAGCGATAATTCTAATAATACATTTCAAGTTTTGCCCGATCCAACTCCACCAACCATATCTGATCCTAACATAAGAGTTGAAAAGGTCATCACAGACCTAGAAAATCCTACAAGCATGGCATTTTTGGATAATGATGATATCATCATAACACAAAAAGATAACGGCAGAGTACGCCTTGTATCAAACGGCATCCTCCAGCCGCAACCAATACTTCAGGTGCCTGTTGTAAACAACAGCGAGCGAGGATTGCTTGGCGTGGCTATTGCAAACACAACTACTAGTAGCACAACAAAGATCGTGTTTTTGTATTATACTGAGCCCGTTGGAGATCAAGTGAAAAACAGGCTCTATAGATACGAATTGAACGGCACAGGCAACATGACTGGAGGGCAGCTTATTCTCGATCTGCCTGGTGAGCCCGGCCCCAACCACGATGGTGGTAAGATAGGAATTGGACCTGATCGCATGCTATACGCAGTGATAGGAGACCTTAACAGGGATGGGATGCTCCAAAATGTGATTGAGGGTGCTCCACCCGATGATACATCTGTCATATTGAGAGTTGATTACGATGGAAACGCAGAAGGGATTGTCCCCTTATCGGGCGGAGGAGCGAATCTTAGTAAGTATTATGCTTATGGTATACGAAATAGCTTTGGTTTTGACTTTGACCCGCTAACAGGGCTCCTTTGGGATACTGAAAACGGTCCTGCTGAATTTGATGAAATAAATATTGTTCTGCCAGGCTTTAATAGTGGGTGGAACAAAGTAATGGGGCCTATTGGAAGGGAAGAAATCACCACACAAGATCTTGTGCAGTTTCAAGGATCGCATTATGCCGACCCCGTTTTCAGTTGGCTACAATCTCAGGGTGTAACTGATATAGAAATATTCAATTCCTCGAGCCTGGGTGAAAGATACACCTACAACATGTTTGTAGGCGACTACAACAACGGCAACTTGTACTTCTTCACCATCAACAGTAACAGGACTGGGCTTGACTTTGGAGGCATTGCTGGCTTGGAAGATTTGGTGGCCGACAACGATGAGGAGCTAAATCCACTAATATTAGGCAGAGGATTCTCCCGCGGCATTACTGATATTGAAACAGGGCCGGATGGCTACCTGTACATCCTGACATTAGCCGGGGATCTGTACCGTATCGTACCGGAAGCACCGCCCGCTCAAGCCATCTCATAAAGCATTTTTTTGGCCTTATACTTCAGGCTTGCTTTATCTATCTTAGGGAGACAGGCGGTACCAGCATCATCATCAGCATCAGCAGCATAATAAGCGCTCATTAGCAACAGTGTTGAAGCTAGGCGAGATGAGGATGTTTGACCTTAGTATATTGTGAGCTTTAAACCGCCTGCGTTTGGAGCATGAGATCCTATACTGACACTGACCGTAATGTAGTCAGGGACAAATTCAATGATATTAAATTCAACTGCACTAGAACCCTGCTGACTATCGATTGTTACAGTAGTTACATTGTCAAGAAGGCTCCTTGGTATTCGTATAGTCAGAGTGGCATCTGGAGCAACAGTGCCATTCACGTTTGCGTCTATCACTATCCTTTTTTGCTCTTGATTAACGCTGATTTCTCCAATGTTGACTGCCGAAGGGGAGTGTACCTCTATCGGGAAGAGCATCTGCTCTCTTTCGCCTATTGAATCAAGCGTGTATATTTGGTAGCCACCATAGTATATCTTCCCATCAGGTGACTGTGCGATTCCAACCGTAGGTACAAACGGGAAGTGTGAAAGCTCTATCTTCAGCTCTTCAACTATGCTCTTTTTGTCCTCGCTTAGCTTAAGAGCGTAGATATCGCCTGTGAAACTGCCAAATAGAAACATCCCTTTGAGCTCCGGCACTTCATCCCCTTCATAGTAAATCATCTGTGTTGGTGCTATTGTATCCCAATAACTTCTCAGTGGCTTGATTGACGAGTCGTTCGCTCGCTCCGGAGGCAGGTTGGCCGGCTGGGAAGTGGGAAAACCATAATTCCCACCCTTTGTTATGAGGTTTATTTCATCATAGCGAACATCGCCGTTTTCACTAACCAGACCTGTCCCGTCATCATCAAATGCAATGCCATACATGTTTCTGTGGCCCATTGTATACACAGGTGAGTTTGGATAGGGGTTATCTTGCGGTATTGTACCGTCCTTATTTATGCGCAATACCTTACCTATCACTATCGATGGATCTTGGGCGAAAATGTGCTCAGTAGCATCACCAACAGTGATGTACAACTTGCCGTCAGGACCAAAGACCATAGCGCCGCCCGAGTGATAGCCACGTGAAGCAGGAATATTATCGATTATTACTGTAGGGTCAGTGCCTGTGTTGTTGTTGTCTGTGAATCTTAAAACACGGTTGATGATCTTGCCGCCGTTACCATTTTCAATGTCTATGAGAGCGGTATAGTATACGTAGACGTAGTGATTGATATTAAACTCAGGATCAATGGCAAGCCCAAGCATCCCCTGCTCCCAGCTAGCATACAGATCGTCTACACTTGCAAAAGGGTTGTCTAGGATATTATGTTCAGCCGTCATTATTCTTATTGCTCCTGTGTTTTTTTCAGTGAAAAAAAGCCTGCCGTCTGGTGCAAAGACCATGCTTGTGAGCATTGTGACGGTCGTCCCGTCATTTCTCTGGAAGACATCTTTTGTGTCACCCTCAAATTTCCAATGACCAATCAAGCCAAATGGGACATCTGCCGTATCGAATAGCTGCTTGATTTCATCCTCGCCAAGTGTTCGGTCATACATTCGAAGTTCGTCAATAATACCTGACCATCTGTTGCATGATGAGCAGTAGGCTGCAGATCCAATCCTCAATGGCAAGCCCGGATCTCCATTATACTCGCCTAGAAATTCTGTTTCGCCAACAAGCAGTCCGTCCACGTACAGTCTCACTCTTGAACCGTCAAAAGTGCCGGTTATGAATGTAAACTTGTCTGTTGGGATTTGAATTTGAGTAGGGGAAAAGAGCGTACCGTTGGTGTTGAAAACTCCAAAACGAAGAGTTGCAGATTCGGAACCAGGTTGGCCACCAGCACTTCTAGAAACGTCAAATTGCCAGCCAGATGTTTGAGCTCTATTGCTATGGGAAACGATATGTCCATAAGGCTCTATCGTTGTAGATTGCATCCAGAAGGAAATAGAGAATTGCTTTGGGTTAAGCTCAGGCGAATTCATTATCTCTATTGACTCTCTATATTCACCTCGCATCTCCAGCGCTTGACCAAATTTTCCATTTACAAATAGCACATTAGTAGTGGTTAGAGGATTTATAAGCGACGAATTCCCGATGACTTCATTAACCTGCATTTCATTTAGGAGAAGGTCACAATGCATCGTACGGCCATATTGCTGGCATCCGAAGAGCTCGGCTGAGGATATCTGTGGGTAGGCTAAAAAAGTAGTCTGTAAAACAAGCATGATAGCGGCAGCAAGCGAGAAGGCACTAAAAAAGCGGTTCATAGAAAAATAAGAATATGAAAAATAATTTAATCGTTGAGACATGCTGTTCACCTCATGTAGACATCAGGATGCTGTTTCTGTCAACGAACCACAAAGAATTACAGCCCAATCTATTGTGTGATTTGCTTTATAAGCTGGAGCATCCTTTGTGCGACATTTTCTCCATAGGGGTTGCGCTCGATCTTAGCGTCAAGCATCATTCCGATAACATTGCTCAACGGGTCGCGCCGATGTAAAGGAAAAAGAACATTTGCCTTCAAAAGCAGTGTCTCCCAACGCTCTGAGACATGTCTCAAAGTAACGCAGGGTCGTCTAAGTACAACTGCCTCTTCCTGAACTCCACCTGAATCAGTCATGACGAGTCGGCAATTTTTCAACAGATAAAGAAATTCCAAATAACCTGCTGGCTCTATTGCAATGACGTTTGGAGGCAGCGTAATGCCATAACGAGCAAGGTTGTTTTTTGTTCTAGGATGGATGGGAAAGACTACTTTGTGTTGTATGCCTGATAGATGGTTTCTTAACATCTCAAGCCTGTCACGTTCGTCGACATTTTCTTGCCTATGCATAGTAAGCAACAAATACTTATCAGGAAGGTCATAATGTCTACCATATTCGTCTGCAACCTTTGCAAGCCTCCTGCAGACATCCACGACGAGATTACCAGTTACTGTGACATTTTTCTCTATTTCCTCATAAGACAGAAAAGTCCTGGCAAGTTCGGTTGGAGGAAATAAGTAGTCCGATATAGAATCGATCTTTATCCTTGCCCTTTCTTCGGGCACGCTAAGATCAAAGCACCGGAGGCCTGCTTCAATGTGCACAAGCGTGGAGCCAACTTCCTTTGCTGCTAGTGCACCTGCTAGGCTCGAATTTGTGTCGCCATATACTAGAATATGTGGGGGTCTAATCTCTCGGAGGAACTTTAGCATGTTTTCCTTCAATGTAGCAACGTCTGATGTATCGCAGCGGAGGTCATAATCAGGTTTTATCTTTAACTCATCAAAAAAGATGCTCTTCATGTTGTCAGAATAATGCTGTCCTGTGTAGATTAGAGCGTGGTTGCCCTGGCCATCTAGCAGTTGGACTAGATCGGCGAGCTTGATGATTTCTGGTCTTGTACCAGCTATTGTAACAATATCTACAATATTTTTTTCTATTTGCATTTTTAACAAATTATTACATGTCTTCATTATATTTCTAGGGTATAGAATCATGCTGCATTTGCCACGCGTTTTCTGCCCTTTTTTCTTTCATAAATCCATGTGCTGTCTTGGTGCTCGCCCACGACTTGATTGTAAATGCCCTAATGAAACTGACAAACCAGTAATGCGAAAACGGCAGAAACACGGGTATCTGAGCAGCATAGGCAAAACCACGCCAGCCATATTCTTTTATCAAAACTGCAGCTTGCAATGCAAAGAGGACGCCTATCAGTGTAAACCATATGCTCAGTGGCATGTACGCATAGGTATAAGGATAGTAATCATACATGAGATAGTGAAGAGCTGCAAAAGCAGGAATCATGAGCATGATAAAGCCAGTTACCGCAGCAATTGGATTTAGCCAGAATATGTGGCCAATAATGTCTGATCGATCCGCAATCCTCGTTCCAAGCAAGTCGATGAATCCTTTAGCCCATCTTGCTCTCTGCCTCAACATGAAATCAAGCGTTGGCGGTTTTTCATCATAGTTTATGGACAGCGGCGCAAATGCTATCCTGTAGCCCTTCTTTAGCAATCGAAAGGTTAACTCGTAGTCATCCACAAGATGATTGGCAAACATACCTACCTCTGACAGGATGTCTTTTCTGATAATATAGCCTGTGCCTCCAAGCGGACATCGGCGACCAATGCAGGTCCTTATTGTCATAAATGGAGTAGACCAAAGATCACCTTCTAGTGCAAGCATCCTAGTTACGAAGTTAAAGCTCCTGTTGCTTGGAATGTACCTGCCTTGAACCGCACAGTAGTTTCCGTCAAAGAGAGGTAGTGCTTTCTCAAGGAAATCCCGTGTCAGCAGTCCATCGCTGTCAAGTACCATTATGTAATTGCCACTTGATTTCTCAACTCCAAAATTCAATGCGATGCCCTTGCCCGCCTCCTTTGTCTGAAGGTCAAATACCTTCACCCTTGGATCGTCAACCTTGGCTTCATCATAGGTTCTGTCAGAGCAATTATGACATATTACAATGATTTCAATTTTTTGATATGTCTGCTTAAGGCAGTCAAGCACAGTCCTTTTTATCACACTCTCCTCATTTCTTGCTGGGATTACTATACTGCATAGCTCCGTCTGGTTGCGGAACCTTTCAGATACCCTTTCCTTCATCTTTAGCTGGTAATTTCTGACTCCGCCGTAGCCGCCAAGGTATAATGCGAATATCATGATTAGCATGAATACATAGATTAGGTTGAAGGCTAGTATTGGCAATGTAAGGTAAGTTAGGTCGAAATCGCTGTCTACTAGAATTTCTATCCCATATATCCGCGGGTATATTGACGCGGTGAGCACTAGAGTCCAAAGTGTAATTACAACAAAAAAGAATGCGATCCATACTTTTTCGGCCAATCAATTACACCTTCCATAATGAATTAAGGTCACAGCGTTACTAAAATTCATGAAGCTCTATTCGCATTTATTTATTACTATGGTCTCTAGGTGATATTATATTATTACCAACCAAACAGGTTCTGAAAGTAATTGAGGAGACGTGACATTCCATCCATAACCTGTGTGAATATATCCTGAGACTCGGTGATTTCGTATTCTCTAAAGTCGGAGACGATATTCCCATTTGCGTCCCCTGCAGTGACCACTACTATCCGTGAGGGCGGCTGTATGTCTATTAATGCTTTATATACATTGTTTTGGTCTCGGAAGAGCCCATCAATTCTCAGCTGACCATTATGTACATATTTGACCTCTCTTGTTCGCAGGCTTGACTCGTCTGTTATCCTAACCTCAAAGACATTCTTGCCCTCGTGCAACTCCGTAGTAAGTATCTCTATCTGAGGCGGCGCCCGATCGTTCTCAACTATTCTTTCTTCCTGTGGACTGTTTTCAGGAAATGGAGGAGGCAACATTGGGAATGACTGTGCGCTAGCACATTTTCCAGCTGACACTGTTAACACAAGTAGCATAAAAGCAACAGCGAGTTCCTTCAATGAAGGAGAATTGATGTTAAACAATTTAAAAGTCATTGCTTCACACCTCTCACAAAGTATGATATAGTATAATATAATCTGCCCTCATTAGAAATTTATAGTAAAGAGTAATGGCTGACAAATCATATATTATATTATGACAGAGGGGGATTTCCAACTATATAAATAAGCGTCGGACCCACCCACTCTGATGAATATTCTTGCCATCGGGGCGCACCCTGATGACACTGAACTTGGATGCGGTGGTCTGTTGCTAAAGGCTTCCCGGCAGGATCATCATAATATCTTCATGTATACCTTAACGCGAGGAGGAGCTTCTGGTGATCCTGAGGAGCGTACAAAGGAGCTAATGAAATCTGCAAAATTCATAGGAGCAAAAAGATTGTGGATTGACAATTTCGAAGACACCAAACTATCGCTTTCAAGCGATCTTATCAATCACATTGAGTTTTTCATAAAGAAGGCTGATCCTGACATTGTGCTCACGCACTCGCTTGGCGATACACACCATGATCATCGTGCAATAGCTGCTTCCACAATGGAGGCCGGAAGATTCGTCCCAAACATACTAGCTTATGAAATCCCTGTAACTCGCGACTTTACGCCACAGGTCTATTATGATATTTCTGATGTCATCGATGGTAAGATAGAGCTTATCAATATTTTCTGGTCGCAGAGAAGCAAGTCATTCCTCCAGTCGAATGCAATTCGTGGCCTTGCACAGTACCGTGCATTGCAAAGTAGATTTAATAATTCGGTAACGTGCGTGGAAGCCTTTGAAGTTCAAAAGCTGTTTTTTGGCAAAGAGTTCAAGCTGATGAATATTCCACAGGAAAACGTAAGTAGAGCAGCACGTGAGCAAATGCCAAAAGAGGTTATTGAGTCAAGAAGTACCTAAGTTTAGGTTGTAGTGGCTTTCTTTTGTCCTGCCATTAGGAACACCTCGTCTGTATTTACCTTGTGTTTGATTGACCTCGCTGGAACGCCTGCAACGATATCGCTGTCAGGAATGTCGTGTATAACAGAAGCACCTGAAGCCACAATGACATTTCTGCCTACTTTGATGCCATTCTTCAGTGTCGAATTAAGACCTGTCCAGCTAATGTCTCCTACGCTTGTGCTGCCTCCAATAATCGTTCCAGCCGTGAGTTCACAATTCCTTCCCACAGTTACGTTGTGAGCAATATGTACTAGAGCATCAAGTTTAGTTCCATCACCTATCCAAGTGTCAGACAGTGATCCACGCGCAATAGAGCAGTTAGCATATATCTCAACATTGTTTCCAAGCCTTACATGACCCTTGTGAGGGAATTTTTCGAGCTCACCGCTTTCATAACGCTCAAAAGCAAAGCCATCAGATCCCAGAGAGGCTCCTGACTGAATCACGCAATTGTTACCAATTATACAGTTTTGCACGAGCGATACTCTGTCGTATATGATTGTGTTATCGCCTACTGAACAATTGTCGCCTATCACCGTGTAGTCACCAATATAGCAGCCCGATCCTATCCTGGATTTCTCCGAAATAACTGCCCTTGGTGAAATGCCAACCAACTGCTCTTGGCGCCTCATTTCCTTGGTCAGTCGAACAAATGTCAGGCGGGGATTATCCGTGAATACTAACAATTGCTTGCCAGTTGGGTGAACCAGGCCCTGCATTTCCTTCTTGCATAGTATCACACCTGCCTTTGACCTGGAAATGTATAACAGTCCTTCTTGGCCAACATACCAACAAAATGCAAGGTCGTTCTCAGTTGCCTTATTAATAGAAGCTATGTCGTGCACTCTAATGTTGCTACCCTCTGACTCAAAGTCAACTCCAAGGTTGGAGAGAACGGACACTACATCCAAATCGGACATTTATAGCGACACAAATCTCTATAGGAAAAAATGCTATAAAAGAATTATGGTTGATGTCACACATATAGAAAATTTAGGAACCAATTTTTCAAGTCTATAAATCTGATATATGGACTGCAATAGCTATGGTCGGTGTAGAGGAGAAAGTCGAGTATGAGGTCGAGAGGAAAAGTGGTACAGAACACGACATCGGTAACGTAGTAGATAAAGTAAAGGCTGGTGCAAAAGCAATGGGGGAGAAAGTAACATACCCCGATAGAGCCCTTAGAACAGAATATAACGTGGAGAAGGCAAAAGAAAGACTCGATTAACTTTTTCTTTTATTGTATATATATTATTATATAAGAATCATGTTGAAAAATCAGTGCTGAACAAACTCAGAAATTTGCTGGAGCCTACACTGACAAAAATTGGTGCAAGCTTTGCCTCGACAGGTCTCTCAGCTAACTTTTGGACTGGGTTGAGTCTAGCAGTGTCAGTCCTAGCAGCAATTGTCTATACCTCGAATGCCTTTCTCGATCTTGACTGGACGCCCTGGAATCTTTCTGCTGTCATAGGCGGAATCTTTCTCTTGGTTTCGGGCTTTTTTGATATAGTCGATGGTAGCGTGGCGCGTATTACAAAGCAGATATCAAAAAAGGGCGCATTCCTTGACTCTATCTTTGACAAGATAGCTGAAGTAATTATTTTCGGCGCCATTGCATTAGGGCAACTTGCAGATTCGTTCTGGTGCCTAGTCGCCTTGGGGTTGTCCCTTCTAGTGAGCTATACAAGAGCAAGGGCCGAATCGCTTGGAGGGAAACTCAAAGGCATAGGTATAGGCGAGCGTGCAGAACGACTGCTGATCATTGCGATAATAGGCATGATACCTATGAGAGAAGCTATGCAATGGGCGATGATAATTGTTTCAATAGTAGCAGGTATAACGTTAGCTCAGAGGATGGCGGTAACTATAAGGAGACTATCTTCTACCGAAGCTTAGCCGCTGTGCGTCTATCTGACTCTGACCTTACCTTGACGACGCCCCTGTGAACGGCACATGACACGCAATAGAACTTGACATCCGTAGACATCGGTATGTATGCCCCTGATGCTCTCAATTCTTTTGCAAGCGTAGGTTCTACAAGGGTGATCCTTCCTGTTACTTTCTTGGCCTTGTCTCGAGGAACCAAAGCTCCGCACTGGCTGCAATGTACTGCGCCTGAGCTACCCTTGCCTCCCTTTGACCTTCCTCTGCTTGCTCTCTTCTTTGGCATATATTGCGTAAGAATTGTTTGGTATCCTTTAAATCTTGTGTCTGAATTATTATGCTAATAGTTTACCGTGTATCTTTCTCTATTCATTAAACTCTTATTTTTCTTTTTGTTGGAATATAATGTTCGCGTGCTGACAAAATTGCCGTTAAAGCTTAGAGCTCTATAAGGAAAGTCTTTGGAAGTCTTCTCAGTCTACAGAAAAATACTACGCAAAAGTATCTTAACAGAATCAACCACAATCCTTATAGCTCTGGTAGATTACAAACACAAATGCAAAGGGCGCAAGCGCAAGCCCACGCCGCCATCCCAATCCTCGGTTATGGGCTGCGCAGACAAGCCCTTTTATTATCAATATAAAACAAAATATATGCAGCCAAACTACCTTGAGAATAGCTATTGCTTCACATATCGTGCTTGACACGATAAAAAGTACCGATGGCAGGGTCACAGAAAGCATCGGCGGGCCAGTCTGCTATTGCGGCATTACAGGCAGGAGATTTGGATTTGATGTCAGCCTCGTTACAAAAGTAGGAAATGACCTTCCAAAAGAATTGTTCAGTATGCTGCAGAATAATGATATCATATTGAGCGACAACATGAGGGTAGATGCGCCGACTACTAAATTTCAGATCCATTCTCAAGGCGACTCTCGACAGCTATTGCTGTGCGACAAGTGCAAACCGATCAGTGTCGAGGACATTCAAGACATGAAGGTCGACTGCTGGTTGGCGAGCCCTGTAATAGACGAATTGCCTCAAGATGTGCTTGCTACAATAAAGCAGAATAGAGGCGAAAAAAATTTCGTCATGCTCGATCCCCAAGGCTACTTGCGCGTAGTAGATTATAAAGGCTCTGTGACTCTGAAAGAGAAGTTGGAATTTGATCTGTCGGGCATAAATGCGATAAAGGTCGACAATCAGGAAATGGCAGCGCTTACAGGTGGCTTGCAGGGGCTAGATGGTATGGAGGCATTGCAGTCAAATGGTATAGAATTTGTAATCTATACCGAGCACCGGGCTATCCATTTGCTTCATAAGAAAATGCACTATTGGCTGAGCGTGGATGACGTTGAGACGGTGGATTCTACAGGTGTAGGTGACATACTATGTGCGTCATTTTCGTGCGCCTATCTGAAAGAAAAGGACCCAATTTGGGCGATCTCCTTCGGCGCTGGTGCAGTTAAGGCCGCCCTTGAAACAAGGCAAATAGGCCTTGCCAAGATTCCTCCAATGTCGAACATAGAACAGACGGCCTCCTATTTTTACAATGCTATTGGATTTCAGAGTCTTTCTTAGCTTTAAATTCGACTGTTGGACAACAAAATATGGTATAATAACAATGAAAGTTGCGCTTTCAGGCATCGATATGCGAGACGGAGCGCTCCTTTCCAAGGTAAGAAAGACGCTAGAATCAATGACTGTCAAGACACAGATAATGAAGGATGATGACTATCATACTGCAAAAGAAGTGGATCTGGTGATGGTAGCCGGAGGAGACAGAGGTATACTTGATTACTTCCATAAGATTGAGTATGACTCTCCTCCTGTTCTTGGTATCTACGAGACTGACTCGACGGGCTTCCTTGCCCAGTTGGATGTAAGAGAACTCGAGTCTGCAACATCTCAGCTCAAGCGCGGCAACTATTCAGTCGAGGAGGTCTTTCGGCTTGCTGTTAAAGTAGACGGCAAGGAGGCTGACCCTGTCCTAAATGATGTAGCAGTTTTTCCAAGCAAGAGTGCGACTCTTATGGAGCATGTCTTGCGGATAGATGCCAACGACATTTGGCATGATAAGAGCGACGGGGTCATAATTTCAACTCCCACAGGCTCCACTGCATATTCAATGTCGGCCGGCGGACCCATGGTACTACAAAAGGCACTTGTATTTTTGGTCGTCTCTGTAAACTCACTTGACAACACCCGCAGACCACTTATTGTTCCAAACCAAAGTGAGCTAGAAATAACTGACATCATTAGTAGGTATCACTGCGAGGTAGTGCTCGATGGTGGGCACAGGATACAGGTAAAGAACACCCTT